>CAOJLW010000001.1 GCA_948438565.1 uncultured Lachnospiraceae bacterium
ATATGCGGCCGGCGCTTCCGGATTGGGGTAACCTACAGTCGGAAAATCCCCGTCCGGCAATTCCTGCTCTTTTACGACAAATACATGCACAAAACCCAGCTCTTTTAAAATCGTACGCACTGGTATATTGCCTGTGCCATGCAGCGGCGTATAGACAATCTTAAGCTCATCCCGAACCGCGTCAATGGCGTCCTGATGGAGTACAAGCTTTTTAATCTCATCCATATATGCCCGGTCAATTTCTTCTCCAATCACTACATAAAGACCGTCCTGCTGCGCTTTTTCCTTATCCATCGTAAGCATGGCGCTATAGTCTGTCACAGCCTTTACTTCCGCCATAATCCCAGTATCATGCGGCGGCGTAATCTGCGCGCCGTCCTCCCAGTATACTTTATATCCGTTATACTCCGGCGGATTGTGGCTTGCGGTTACATTGATGCCCGCGATACAATTTAACTTGCGTACGGCAAACGACAATTCCGGCGTCGGCCGCAGCGTTTCAAAAACATATGCACGAATGCCGTTTGCGGCAAGGCAAAGCGCAGCCTCATCCGCAAATTCCGGCGACATCCTTCTGGAATCATAGGCAATGGCAACTCCACGATCCCCCTTGGATACCTTTTTGATATAATTGGCCAACCCCTGCGTGGCTTTCCGGACAGTATAGATATTCATACGATTTGTCCCAGCGCCAATTACGCCCCGCAAACCCGCCGTGCCAAAAGCAAGCTCCGTATAAAACCTGTCCTCCACTTCTTTTTCGTCATCTGCAATCGCTTTTAATTCCGCTTTTGTCTCTTCGTCAAAATAAGGATTTGTCATCCATTCCTGATATGTCTCTTTGTAACTCATCTTATTCCTCCTACTTGTTCTATTCATCCCTCAAATCATCATAGCCGCTGTTTGTATTGGAACCGCCGCCTGCATTTGAGCTGCTGCCATTATTGTTGATTGATGTGAGCAAATTATACAGTGTTGTCAAATAATCAGTGGAAGGCTGATTGTTATTATTATTGGCGTTGCCGTTGTTATTGTTGTTATTGGCGTTGCCGTTATTATTGTTGTTGTTGGCGTTGCCGTTATTATTGTTGTTGTTGGCGTTGCCATTGTTATTGTTGTTGTTGCCGTTATTATTGTTGTTATTGGCGTTGTTATTGTTATTGCCGTTGTTATCCGTATCCTTACTTTTTTCCGAACTGCTCTTTTGAGATGTTAAGGCAATCTCAATTTCCGCCTTGGGAGAATTGACGACCAGCTTTTCCGTGATGGTATCATAACCTTCCGCTTCCACCGCAACGGTATGAACGCCATATCGCACTTCCACTGGCTTGGAATAATCCGCTTTTTCACCGTCAATCCAAAGAGACGCGCCCTCGACGCCTACCTGAAAGGTAATCTTGCATATTTTAGGACCTTCCCCTTTTAATTCATCTAAATTTAAGCTTGTCGTCTGGCCCCTTATAATCTCGACCTCCCGGCTGCCCCCGTAACCCTGATTGGCCACTGTCACCAAGTGCTTTCCTTCCGGCGCTTCAATCTGCATATTTTTAGCCACTTCTTCAAAAATCCTATCGCCAATGCAAATGAAACTGCCTTCAAAAATCTCCGTATTGGCCAGCGCCAGATAACCATGTCCCACTTCCACAGCCAGTGAAAGGAGCTTTTTATCCATCACGACAGCGCGAAGCACATCGTACTGTCCGATATCTTCAAAGCCAATCCGATCGTCGCCGGAAAAAATCTCCATCCCGGGACTATAGGCATACCTTGTCTGCCCAATCGTCAAAGCATGGATACTCTCGTCAATCGAATAGTTGGTAATATCCTCATAAACCCATACCGCATCGGACAATTGCACCTGGGACAACTGCTGCGTATGGGAAGAAACCTCAATCTCCACCACATCCCCCGGCACAAAAGAGACAATGGACTTTGTATCGCCGTATTTATCCAAAAACATAGTCCCCGTATGGTATGCGTACTGGGACTGACGTCCGCTGCTTACCTTTTCAAAGACGGCCAGCTTCTGCTCCGTATCGATTTTAGTCAGAATATATAAATCCGGGAAAGCCTCCTCCTCTGTCGACGCCACCTCTTCCACCTCTAAAACCTGTTCCTTTGCCTCGGCCGCCCGTGCGCCGCTTCCGCGCCGCTCCTGAATAATGCCGCTGCCGGAAGAACGTCCGCATGCGCTAAAAACCATCGCTATGGCAACCAGCAGGCCTGTCAGGATCCATCTCTGCTTTTGTATTTTCATGCTATCTTCTCCAATCCTCAAATCTATCCTGCCCTATTATACCACACCCTGTTTAACTTGTGAAATAAAATAACATTTTTAGAAACTGTTTTCTTTGAGGCTCCTGATCCATGACCTTTTCCAATTTCTCAATATCCCTGCCAGAAATCCAGGATTTTCGGGAACTTGCATAATGGTTGGCAATCTTCCAAAATTTTTTCGGATAGGCCAGGCGCAGATAAAGCTGCTCCAATTCCTCCGGCAATAGCTTCCGAACCGTATCATACGCCGTAATCATATCCAGGCCAAGGCCAGTATTCCAATTATATTTTTCCAAAATTTTACGCATAAAATTAGCCAAATCCTGCACCAGAATATCATAGGACATCCGTTCAAAATTCAGCACTACCCATTCCCCTTGGGAAAACAAGACGTTATGCTGGTTATAGTCCCCATGGCATAGTCCAAACATCTGATCCATAGAATCGTCTGAAAGACTCTCTGACTGGCGTTTTAACTGCTCCGTCACCTCAAAGGCCTGCGTTTTATAGTTGTCATATACCCGCATAAACAACACTTCAAACGCATTTTTCTGGTTTTTATTGCGGATATAATTTTTCACCTTATTGAGTTCCCGGTTATGACGTTCATATTCCTGTAACAGGCCTTCGTTATCCGTCCTTAAAAAATCCGGGATTTGTTTTTGATAAGACTGCGTCAGGCTATGCAGCTTTGCGAGTTTTTTGACTGCCGCTAAAATGTCGTCCCGGTTCCTGACGTCGCATTCCCTGCCCAAATACCAGTTTTTCAACAAGTAAGACGCAGCGCTTGCTTCATCCCGGACTAACGGTTCCCCATCCTTTGCCGTTACAATCGTCTCTGCCGCAAAGCCCTCCCCGGCTAAAAAGTCCAAAATATCATATAAAAACGCAGCCCGTTCCTTCGAACCGCGAAACTCTTTCAACAACATGGCGCCTTTGTCCGTATCGCAGTTCAGTGCTCCGCGTCCTTTAGCCGTACTTCTTATTTCCACTTCATACTGTTCCAGAATTTCTTCTTCCCGATTATACACCAAAACCCCTCCATACGAATCTTTTCGAATGCACTGGCGCTCCCTGTACATTCCGTGTCTCTTTAACATATGAAGGGGAATCTAAAAGTATTCGCTTAAATCATTGAATTTTTCTGAATATCCTCCCGTATTTTCTGAAGAAGGTACTCTCTGGAGTTATTTTGGGGTTCTTCTAAAACAAGCTCAAACAAGCTTTGTAACGCCTGCCCGATCTTTGGTCCCGGTCGCAGTCCCTCCGCAATCAAATCTGAACCGTTGACGGCCAGATCCTTTAACGTTAAACATTGCCGTTTGCTTCGAATCTTATCGTAACATTCCTCATAGGCGTCTACATAAGCCAGCTTTTCTAAACGCTGGTACGGACTTTGCGCCAGAATATCCGCGCGTTTTATCGCAAAGATGGACGGATATGCCTCAAGGCCCAGCCGGACAACCGCGCGGCGGATATTTGTTTCCGTAATCGGCGGATTGTCGTCATGCCATTCGACCAAACGGCATACTCTGGCTATCGTGTCATTGTCAAATTTCAGCCGCCGTAAAATACGACGCGCCAATTCGCTCCCTTGTCGGGGATGCCCATAAAAATGATGGACGCCGGCTTCATCCACGGTCTGACACAGCGGCTTTGCCACGTCATGGAGCAATAGAGCAAGACGCAGCGTTTTATCGTTGGCGATATGCCCAAGCGCCGCTATCGTATGCTCCCCAACGGAGTACATATGATGCGGATTATTTTGCTCTGTCTGCATCATAGCGTCAAATTCCGGCAAAATCACCCGCGTAATGCCCGTCTCATAAAGCGTCCGCAGCTCTTTCGGATGACTAGACGTCAACAGCTTAACCAGTTCCGTCTGCACCCGTTCCGCACTGATGCGCTCCAAAGAAGGAGCCAATTCGCAAATAGCGTCTCTGGTAGCCGAATCAATTGAAAATCCAAGCTGCGCCGAAAAACGGACGGCGCGCATCATACGCAGCGCGTCCTCCCCAAACCTCTGCCGTGGCTCTCCGACGCAGCGGATTGTATTACGGTTTAAATCGCCCATCCCGTCAAACGCATCCACAAGTCCCTCTTTCGGGTTATACGCCATCGCATTCATCGTAAAATCCCGGCGTTTGAGATCTTCCAGCAGGTTAGGAGTAAACGCCACTTCTTTTGGATGCCTGGCATCCTCGTATGTTCCGTCAATCCGATACGTCGTCACTTCATATCCTTCCCGTCCCAGCAAAACCGTAACGGTTCCATGCGCAATTCCCGTATCCACTGTTCTTGGAAACAGATGTTTTACCTCTGTGGGTTTTGCAGATGTCGTAATATCCCAGTCCATCGGCGTTTGCCCCAATAGACTATCCCGAATACAGCCGCCTACCGCGTAGGCCTCATATCCTGCCTGCATCAGCGTATCGATAATATACCCGGCTCCTTCCGGCAGCGCCAGCCTCATTCCAACCAACTCCTTAAGCGTCCATTTTTAATATGCTTTTCCCCAATAGACCAATTTATGCGCTGGCTTGCCGCAGCATACGCAAACTGACGCGATTTCCTCTTTGTCATGGAATGGCATACAACGTGCGGTCGCTGCAAAATCTTCTTTAATCCGATCCTCACACGCCTGCTCCCCACACCACATCGCACGGATAAAACCTGGTTTCGTACGTATGATTTCCGTAAATTCCTCATAATTATGCGCGTCATAAATATGCTCGTCTCGGTGCTTCTTGGCACGCATAAACATATCCTGCTGTATCTTTGCCAACAGTTCTTTGGCTGATTTTGCGGCCTCTTCCAAAGACGCCGCTATTTTCTCCCTGGTATCGCGACGCACCATTATGCACTGTCCCGCTTCTATATCCTTTGGCCCGATTTCAATACGGATCGGGATTCCCCGCATTTCCTGTTCCGCAAACTTCCATCCCGGACTTTTCTCTGAATCATCCACTTTCACGCGGACGCCTTCCGCTGCCAGCAGCTCTTTCAGCTCCATGGTTTTTTCCAAAACCCCTTCTTTATGCTGCTGAATCGGAATAATCATCGCCTGTGTCGGCGCAATCCTGGGCGGAAGCGATAACCCGGAATCGTCGCCATGCACCATAATGATGGCTCCAATCAGACGCGTCGTCATCCCCCAGGAGGTCTGATGCACAAATTGCAGCTTATTGTCCTTATCCGTATACTGGATACCAAACGCCCGTGCAAACCCGTCCCCAAAATTATGGCTGGTGCCGGACTGCAACGCCTTGCCGTCATGCATTAACGCTTCAATCGTATAGGTCGCTTCGGCTCCGGCAAATTTTTCTTTATCGGTCTTTTTCCCCCGGACAACCGGTATCGCCAACTCCTGCTCGCAGAAATCGGCATAGACGTTTAACATTTGTATCGTCCGTTCCTCGGCTTCTTCGGCAGTCGCGTGCGCCGTATGCCCCTCCTGCCACAAAAACTCGCGGGAACGTAAAAACGGCCTGGTTTCTTTTTCCCATCTCACAACGGAACACCACTGGTTATAGACTTTCGGCAAATCCCGATAAGACTGAATATCATTTTTATAAAAATCACAAAACAGCGTCTCGGAAGTCGGACGAACGCAAAGGCGCTCCTGCAACGGATTCAACCCGCCGTGCGTAACCCACGCCACTTCCGGGGCAAAGCCTTCCACATGGTCCTTCTCTTTATTCAAAAGGCTTTCCGGGATAAACATTGGCATATAGACATTTTCCACCCCGGTTTCCTTAAACCTGCGGTCAAGCTCCGTTTGGATATTTTCCCAAATCGCATATCCGTCCGGCTTAATGATCATGCAGCCTTTTACGGACGAATAATCAATCAGCTCCGCTTTTTTTACTACATCTGTGTACCATTGCGCAAAATCCACTTCCATTGAAGTAATGGCTTCCACTAATTTTTTTTCTTTTGGCATGATTTGTTTCCTTTCTACTGTTTTGTCAATCAAAGCTTTTTTGGATGTATCGTGCTTATTTTAATATATATAAAGGAGTATTTCAAGACAGAAGGCAGATTTGTGCGATCGTTCCCTTTACACTTGAGGCACAATATATACCCCGTTTTTGCTTCTGCCTTCCAAAAATTCAAATTTCATTCCATAAACCTCTTCCAAGTTCCTCTCCGTAAGCACTTCCTGCACCGGGCCGAACGCATATACGCTTCCTTCTTTCATAATTACGATCTTCGTACAAAACGCGGCCGCAAGATTCATATCGTGTAAAATAGCGATGATCGTCTTACCCTGTTCCTGAAGTTCCTTCAGAATCCCCATAATCTCTATCTGGTGCCTTACGTCCAGGTTAGAAACCGGCTCGTCCAAAATCACCCAGGGCGTATCCTGCGCAATCGTCCGCGCCAGAATCACCCGCTGCCGTTCCCCGCCGCTTAAAATGGACACCCGCTTATCCTTTAGCTTCAGGCAATCTGTCATTTCCAGCGCCTGGCGAATTACTTCCCTGTCTTTCTCCTCCAAAGGAAAAAAACGCTTCCGGTACGGCTCCCTCCCCATGGCCACGGTATCCCAGACTGTAAAATCCACATCTTCCCGAATAGTCTGCGGCAAAAAAGCCAACTTTCTTGCAAGCGCGTCCCTATCCCAGGCGCGCAGATTCTCCTGATCCAGCCAAATCGCGCCCTGATCCGGCTTTTGCAGCCGCAGAATTTGACGCACAAGCGAGGTCTTGCCCGCTCCGTTCGGACCTAGCATTCCATAAAATTCCCCCTCGAAAAATTCTAGGGAAATATTGTTTAAGACTGGCTCCTTCCCCTTTTGCGGCTGCCAGACGACATGATCCAAACGCACCCTGTGCAAACAGTTATTGCTCATGATCCACGCCGCCCCCTTTCTCTCCAAATCAAAGAAATAAAATAGGGCGCGCCAAACATCGCCGTAACCACCCCTACCGGCACTTCCGTAGGAGCCGCCACCGTCCGCGCCACCGTATCGCACGCCATCAAAAAAATTGCGCCCGCAAAAAAACTAAACGGCATCACCTTCCGATTGTCCGGACCGCATAAAAGACGTACGCAGTGCGGTACAATCAGACCCACAAAGCCGATAATCCCGCTGACTGATACGGCCGCCGCAACCAATAGAGAGCTAGTCACTATAAACGTCTTTTGCAGCCGTCCCGTATCCACCCCAAGGCATTTCGCATCTTCTTCCCCCATCATCATCAAATTTAATTTGCCCGCTCCGGCGCACAAAACGGCCGTTCCGACCACGGCAAACACACTTAAAAACGCCGTTTTCTCCCAAGTCGCCGCCGCAAAGCTCCCCAATGTCCACATATATACCTTTACAATCTGATCGTGATGAAATGTCATCCAGAGGGATATCATCGAGCTTAACATCGTACTAATTGCCGTACCCGTCAGCAGCATATGCATGACTGATAGCGAACCTCCGATTTTGGCCGCCTGATACACCAAAAATACCGTAAGCAAAGCTCCGGCAAAGGCAAACAGACCAACCGCGCCAAGGCCCCAAACACTGACGGAAAGTCCCGCAGACATCGCCATCGTAGCGCCAAGCGCCGCCCCGGAAGAAACGCCTAAAATATGAGGGTCTGCCAGGGGATTTAAAAAAATCCCCTGATAAGCAGACCCCACTACAGCCAATATGCCGCCTGTCATTGCGGCCAGCAAAACCCTTGGCATACGCACTTCCCAGACAATTGTCTCATATACAGTCCCAATACCGGACAGTTGCACCCATTCCCCGGCAATCGGGAGCCTATGTAATAATATTTTCAGGCTGTCCCACATAGATAAATCTGCGGAACCCACCGATACTGCCGCAAGCAATGCCACTAGCAACAGCAAAAACGCTGACAATATTTTCTTCATTGTTATTCAAATGCCTCCGGATGGAATATTTCAGCCAAAGTACGGATACCTTCCGCATTCCGAAACCCCTGTCGATCCAGCAGATTATTGTCAATTCCGTAGACCTTCCCTTCTTTGACTGCAGTTAAATTTGCATAAGCGGCAGACTGCATAAATTCATCTTTCCTGGATTCTGCAATCAAAATCAGAGCAGGATCCGCTTCTATAATTTCTTCCAGGGTAATGCTCCAGCCGGCGACCTCTTTTGCTATATTGTCACCGCCTGCCATTTCCAACATCGCGCCGGCAAATGTATCCCCTCCGGCCGTAAAATCTCCATTCTCACCATAATCAACCACATAATATACCGACGGCTTTTCCAAATCCTTGACCTTTTCCTGTACATCAGACACCGTATCCTGCATTTTGCGAACGCACTCCTCGGCCTCGTCGACGCAGCCCAACGCCTGGCCTAGCGTCTCAATCATCGCGTAGACGCCCTCCATATCGTGTTCTTCAAACAACGTCAACACCGGAATCTCAAGATCCTGCAATTTTTGGGCATTTTCCTCGTCAAAATGCGTCGAAACCAAGACCAAATCCGGCGTTATAGCAATCAATTTTTCCATATCCGGCGTAAAAATCGTGCCTACGGACTCTACATCGACAATCTCGGCCGGATAATCGCAGTAATCGCTCCGGCCTGCCAACCGATCGCCTGCTCCCAGCTGACATACAATCTCGGTCAGATTTGGCGCAACAGACACAATTTTTTCCGGTTTCTGCCCTAACGTAACCTCCTGCCCGCCGGAATCCGTAACCGTCAGCGGATAAGAAGCGTCCTGCGCAGTTTCCGGCGCCTGCGTATTTGCCCCTGCATCCTGTGCACGATCCGGCGTTTTTCCACAACCGGCGGCCAGCATCATCATGGAAAGCATACCGATGGCTGCTATCCGTTTCCATTTTAAATTTTTCATATGACTCCATTCCTGCAACCCTGCCCCAACAGTTTTGCAAATCTTTTATTATGGCAGGTCTCCTGGCTTACAGGCTTTTTATTCCAGCCTTCTCAGATTTCTCCAATGACTCTTTGTTCCGGAATAAAAATATATCTGATTACAGTAGTAGAGGCTGCTGCGGATTCGCACCGCATTCCCTTTTCATCCCTTCCGGGACACCATTGTAAGCCAGTATAACATCTTCACAGGAATTTGTAAACTTTATAAATAATCAGAACAGACAGCGGGCCTAACAAAACGCCGGAACCGCCGTACACCTGCACGCCGATATAAAGGCTCATTAAAACCGCCAACGGCGGAACTCCCAACTGATGCCCAACCATCTTAGGTTCCAAAAGCTGCCGAATCAGACTACAGACAAAATAAATCCCCACAAAACCCGCCGCATACAGATATTCTCCGGTTAACACTTTAATCAATGCCCACGGCACAAAAATCGTTCCCGTTCCAAAAAACGGCAGCGCGTCAAAAATCCCCACAAAAATCCCGACCCAAAATGCATAACGGATGCGCAAAATAAATAAACCGGCGATACAGACGGCTGTGATAATGCCCATAATGCAAAACTGCGCGCGCAGATAAGCGCCCAAAGCTGTTTTCAATTCCCCAAACATACGTATCGTATATCTGCCCGCCTGTGTTTTTGCAAAACCGTCCCGAATTGACTCATAGTCGTTTAAAACCAAAAAAGCCGCTACAAACGCCACGAACGTCTTGGCCAACAGACCGACTAGATACCAGCCGGCCTCCTTGGAATATTGCACCGCTCCGTCTGTCAGTCCGGTCGCTTCCTTGCCTACCGTTCGCTTAATTTCCTCTGTACTGATGCCGGTCATGCCCTCTAAGCCTTCGCAGCATCGGCCAAGCAGTTCGTCCCCGCTCTCTATCAAGCCATCCAAACGCTCCATAAAGCCGCTGCCCATACAGTAACCCAGATAAAGAATCCCTGCCACAACCATGCCAACACAGGCTAAAAACACGCCGTATGCCGCTAGGCGCGACACGCTTTTATTGCATCCCGTCTTTTTTTCAAAAAATAATGCCAACGGATACAAAAGCCTGGCCAATACCAGTGCAATCAAAAACGGCAGAGCTACTGGGAACAGGAATTTCATTCCAACATAGACTGCCGCCACCACAAGGGCAAGTTTTAAAATTTTATTTCCCATTTCCATATTTATATTCATCATCATGGGAAAATTGTTTGTCGATTGATCCTGTTTTATGCGCAGGCAAATCCTACAATAATTGGAAGGCCGGGTTTTTCGGCTTTGTCTCAAATACCATTTTTTGTTTTGTCTGCGGATGCATAAAAATAATTTTTGAAGAACAAAGCGCTAATTGCCGCCCTTGCGCTGCCGTCCCGCCATATTTGCAATCGCCGAGAATCGGCATATTTGCGTGCGCAAGCTGTACCCGGATTTGATGATGCCTGCCGGTCTTAAGCAAAATCCAAAGCTCGGCCATCCCTGGTCTGGCGCGCAAAACCTGATAATGCAGGATCGCTTGTTTGGCTCCCTTCACGCTGGCCTCTGCCACACGGGAATAATTCGTCCTGCCGTCCCGAAGCAGATAATCGGTCAAATCCCCTGTTTCCCCCGGAATAAGCGGACGATCCTGCGCAACCACAACGGCACGATAATACTTCTCCATATCCGGACTGTTTAATCCATCGCTCAGCGCCGCTGCCGCCCGTTTTGTCTTTGCAGCCAACAGCAGACCCTCTACCGGCTGATCCAGACGATTGATCAACGCAAGATAGGGTTCTTCCCGTTTCTGTGCCCGGTAATTTTTCAATCGACTCACCACATCCTCCTGACCGAATCGCCTTGTCTGTGCGGCTAAACCGCCGGGCTTATGAAATACAATCAGCTGTTCGTCCTCGTATACAATTCCTTCCATAGCCATTTTACACCTTAAACCGGTATCCCACGCCCCAGATTGTCTCAATATACTGCGGTTTGGCCGTATTAATTTCAATCTTTTCACGGATTTTCTTGATATGTACCGTGACCGTCGCAATATCGCCAATTGACTCCATATCCCAAATTTCCCGGAACAGCTCTTCTTTGGTAAATACGTGATTCGGGTTTTCCGCCAGAAATGTCAGCAGATCAAATTCCTTCGTCGTAAATTGCTTTTCCTCGTCATGGATCCAGACCCGGCGCGCCGTCTTATCAATTTTAATTCCCCGGATTTCGATTACGTCATTGGCTGGCTGGCTGCTGCCAATCAGACGCTCATAACGCGCCAGATGCGCTTTTACCCTTGCCACCAGCTCGCTTGGAGAAAACGGCTTCGTAATATAGTCGTCCGCTCCAAGTCCCAGTCCGCGTATCTTGTCAATATCGTCCTTTTTTGCGGAAACCATCAAAATGGGCGTATTTTTTACTTCACGAATCTGCTTGCAAATCTCAAAACCATCCACTCCCGGCAGCATCAAATCCAAAATATACATATCAAACTCCTCGTGCAAGGCCCGATCTAAACCCACATCTCCGGAGTTTTCCACTTCTACTTGAAAACCGCTTAATTCCAGATAGTCCTTTTCTAAATCTGCTATTGCCACTTCATCCTCAATAATCAATACTTTACTCATCCTGAATAACCTCCTGATATTTCCGAATCACAAAATACATCACGGTCCCTACAGACTCTTTACTCGCCACCCAGATCTTACCGCCATGATCTTCTACAATCTTCTTGACAATGGATAGGCCAATGCCGCTGCCCCCGGTAGCCGAATTCCGGGAAGCGTCCGCCCGGTAAAACCGTTCAAAGACATACGGCAAATCCTTGGCTGCAATCCCCTGCCCGTTATCTTCAATCTCCACCTGAATAAAATCACCTACATCCTTAATCCTAATATTGATCAACCCCTGTTTTTTATCGAGATATTTTACGGAATTGCCAATAATATTATTTACGACGCGCTTTAACTGTTCCGGATCCGCAATAATCATCACATCGTTGTCTACATAGTTAAAATAGGCCAGTCCGATATGCTTTGTCTCCAAATCCATACCGATTTCCTCGATGCAGTCATTGAAATACGCCGCCACATTGATCCGATTAAAATTATATGGGATTCGATTGGTATCAATTTTGGCGTACAAAGTAAGCTCATTGAGCAGGGCGTCCATCTCATTGGCCTTGCTGTTGATTGTTTTTAGATATTTTTCCCGTTTCTCCGGCGTATCCGCCACGCCGTCCAACAAACCCTCCGAATACCCTTTTACGGTGGTGATCGGGGTTTTTAAATCGTGGGCAATATTGCTGATCAATTCCCGGTTTTCCTGTTCTCCAGCCATCTGCTTTTCAAACGATTCTTTTAACCGTTTGCGCATTTCTTCAAAATGGGCGCACAGATCGCTGATTTCATCATTGCCTTCCGTCTCAATCGTAAAATCCAGATTGCCCTGTTTTATATTGAGCGTAGCAGTCTCGAGCTTTTTAATCGGACGGATAATCCCTCTATATATCCAGATAATCAGCATCGCCGCCGTCAAAACCAAGATCACAAGCACGGATATGCAGCCATCCAGCAGCAGGCTTTGTACTTCCGGCAACATCCCATAGGCAGTCGTTACAATAAAAACGCTGCCCCTTACTCCATCCGTAAATGCAAAATCAATCTGTTTGATCAAGAGTTCTTCATCGCCGTCCACATAAGTTCCGGATATAGCGGCCGGCTCCGTCTCTCCATATCCCGGCAGATCGCTTTCCTGCAGACGCAAGGACTCATCTCCCCGATAGATCAGCGTTTCCTCCTTACGGACAAGCAGGGAGGAATATTTTTCATGAAGCTGCCGATTGATTCGTTCCAAAAAGATTGGATCCTGAAACTGATCCGGATCCTGTTTCACCTCTTGCAACAGATATTCGTAATTTTTCTTTGTAAAACGATTCAAAAGCTGCATCGAATTCGTCAGGTAATTAAAATTGCCCTCCTCCAGTCCATACGTCTTTTCAATCGCTTTCATCTGAAACTGCTGAAATGCAAACAATACAAACACCGCCAAAAAAATCGGCACAAAAATAATAATGCAAAAAGAAATCGTAAGCCTAGTCTTTAATTTCATAAAGAAATCCTTTCCTAGTAAAACAAAAAACCATAGGGGTTTTTTTACCCCTATGGTTCATTATAACATGAATTTAAACTTTTCTTATAAAAAAACGAAAAGATATTCTAAACTTTTCATAAACCCGTTTACAGATAAGCCTGCAACGCTTCCACTTTATCGAGCGCTTCCCATGGCAGATCCAGATCATTGCGCCCAAAATGCCCGTATGCGGCTGTCTGCTGATAGATCGGACGCCTTAAATCCAACATTTTGATAATCCCGGCGGGACGAAGGTCAAAGTTTTCACGGACAATTTCCACAAGCCTTTCATCCGGCAGTTTCCCTGTCCCAAACGTATCCACCATAACGGAAGTCGGCTGCGCAACGCCAATCGCATAGGATAACTGGATTTCACATTTTTCGGCCAATCCCGCAGCAACCATATTTTTTGCGACATACCGCGCCGCATATGCAGCGGATCGATCGACTTTCGTACAATCCTTGCCCGAAAACGCGCCGCCGCCGTGTCGCGCATATCCGCCGTATGTATCTACGATAATCTTACGACCAGTCAATCCTGCGTCTCCCTGCGGCCCGCCGATCACAAAACGTCCAGTCGGATTGATAAAGATTTTCGTGTCGCTGTCTACCATCTCTGCCGGCAACACTGGATCCAATACGTACTTTTTAATGTCTGCATGGATTCTTTCCTGGGAAACCTGTTCGTCATGCTGTGTAGAGATAACCACGGCCTCCAGGCGGCACGGTTTCCCATCCTCGCCGTATTCCACGGATACCTGAGACTTGCCGTCCGGCCTCAGATACGCCAAAGAGCCGTCCTGACGAACCTTCGTCAGCTGCTGCGCCAACCTATGCGCCAGGGCAATCGGATAGGGCATATACTCTTCTGTTTCATTGACCGCATAGCCAAACATCATTCCCTGATCGCCTGCGCCAATCGCCTCAATTTGCGCGTCTGTCATTTTATTTTCTTTGGCCTCCAACGCCTGATCGACGCCCATGGCAATATCCGGCGACTGCTTATCCAGCGCAACCATCACCGCGCAGGTATGTCCGTCAAAACCCTTAGCGGAACTATCATAGCCGATTTCTAAAATCGTCTTTCTGGCGATCGCCTGAATGTCCAGATTGGCCTTGGTGGTCATCTCTCCGGTCACCAGCACAAATCCTGTACAGGTCGCCGTTTCACAAGCTACGCGGCTCATTGGATCCTGTTCCATGCACGCATCTAAAATCGCGTCTGAAATTGCATCGCAGATTTTGTCTGGATGTCCCTCTGTTACCGATTCGGATGTAAATAATCTTTTTTCCATTTATGGTTCTCCTCTCCATAATTTGACTATTGATTTTTAATCCAAACATTGCTTTCTTCTTCCTACTTGGCTACGCCGAACGCTGCCGCTGCAAGATATGTAAAAATAAAAAAATCCGCTTTTAAAAATAAGCGGATCGGACTTTTGCAACCGTAAATCCTCTTATTGTTCGATTCTTCGCTCAGGTTGGCACCTTCCTTTACAGGGGTTGCCGTGACTTCACAGATCCTATGTATCTCCATCACTCTGAATAAGAGAAAGCTATATGATTGAATTTTAAATCGTATGAATACTTTGCACCCACAAGGTTACGCCTTTTTTTATCATTTGTCAAGTTTTTTATATCTATTCCCGAATACCCATTGCGAAAAATTCAGATTTGTTTTATAATTCAGTTAATTCATTTGACTTTTCATGCCCAATGCATGATCAAAAGGGAGTGTTCCATATGCAGACAATACAAACTACACAATTAAAAGACGGTATGGTTACCGCCTTACCGGTCCTAACCAAACACGGACAATTAATCGTGGACGCAGGCATTACACTAAGCAATCCATTGATTACGCGCATTCGATTTTATGGCATTGACAGTATTCAAATCCACGATTTTGTGGAACCGGAATTCCATATAGCGACAGGCGTGACAGAGCCGTCCTATTCCCAACAGATTCGGAATTCCCCTCAGTTTTTGAGTTTCCAGATTGCCTATGCCGAGTCTACCAAAGCATTAAAAGAGATTATTGCAGCGGCCGTTCCTGAAAACGGCAGCCTGGATACCGAAGCGCTGTACCAGACCGTGCAGACTTTACTGCTGAAAGCGCCCACCTCCATCGAAATGTTTGATATTTTACATAATATGCGCACGGTAGGCGACAGCATTTATGCACATTCATTAAACGTCGCTTTGATTTCCGGTATGATGGGTAAGTGGCTCAAAATGCCTGCCAAGGATTTTAAGGTTTTAATGCTTGCCGCCTTATTGCACGATATTGGCAAAACACGGATTCCGCCGGAGGTATTAGACAAGCCGGGCAAATATACCGATGAAGAATTTGACCTTGTACAGCGTCACCCCATATTCGGTTACAACCTCCTGCTCCACCACGAACAACTCGATCCCCGTATCAAAACTGCAGCCCTTATGCACCATGAACGCTGCGACGGCAAAGGATATCCAAAAGGTTTAATGGGTGAAGAAATCGACGATTTTGCACAGATTATTGCGATTGCAGACGTTTATGACGCCATGACCGCTACGAGATCCTACCGCGCTCCGCTTTGTCCGTTCCAGGCAATCGCAGATTTTGAACTGGGAGGATTGCAGAAATACAACCCCAAATTTATCCTGATCTTTTTGGAACGTATCGCATACACTTATCAAAACAACCGCGTCCTGCTGACCGATGGCCGGGAAGCCAAGATTATCATGCTCAACAAACAATTTTTGTCCCGACCGGTTGTAGAAGTTGCGGACGGCACTTGTATCGATTTATCCCGTATGCCGTATTTGCGCATCAAAGCGCTGGCATAGCGGTTAGCGTCTATGATAAACCCCCCGGAAAGCTTCCGGGGGGGTTTTTTATCTCTTATTTTACTTTGACAGAACGGGTTGCGCTATATTTTCCGTATACCTTTAAACCATCATAGGTTTTATAAGCCCGTACGCGGAAATAGTATTTCTGATTGCTCTTTAGCTTCTTCACTGTTTTTTTGACAGTCGTCCCTTTCTTAATCGTGATACGCTTCGCCTTTTCAAAACAAGACTTGGTCGCATACTGGATGACATAACCGTCCGCGCCTTTTACGCGTTTCCAGCTTAAAGCCGCCTGTTTTTTCTTATTGCTTTTTACCTTATTCAGAACTACCCTGCCGGCGATAAAGGCCGCTTTATCCATGGATGACGCTGCCTGCTGCATCTGCGCTTTATTTTCCCTGGCTTCTCTTTCTGCCGCTTCCAACTTAGCCAATGCCTCTCGAACCGCATCCTGCGCCGCTTTGGCTTCCTTCTGCGCCTGTTCTGCCGCCTGCCGGTTACGTTCTGCCTCTAAAGCGGCGTCTTGCGCCTTCTTTTCCGCCGCTTCCGCCAATGCTTTTGCCTTGTCTGCCGCTTCCTGCGCTGCTTTGGCTGCCGCATCGGCCAGTCTGATTGCCTCCTGCTGGAGCAGAATACTGCTCTGCGCTGCCTCAGCCAGGAGCTTTGCCGCTTCCGCTTCCGCTTGAGCCGCCTGTAACGCCGTATCTGCGTCCTGCGTATCCAAATCCAGGTCTACCGCCGCCTTCATCAGGTTTGTCAAGGCGCTGGAAACGTCATTGTCACTTCCGCTTTCCAGCGCGGTTTTGGCCGCTTCCAAAGCTGCTTTCAACGCGTCTCTGCTGACCTGCGTATAGGCCGTATTATCTACAAACCCCTGATACGCATCATATACAATTTGCAGCATATATTTTGCAGCATCTTCCACCGTTGCCGGCACAATACGTTTTAAAGCCTGAAACGCCTCAACGAGATCAGCCGCCAATTTCTGTAATTCCGCAGCATCGGCAGGATCTTTTGGATGATTGGCCGCTTCATACGCCTTGGTAAATTGTTCCCAGGTAGACGGCGTATAAATCCCTTCCCCAACGCTAATCGTATCCCGTACCTGCTCCAATGCCTCGGTCAGATTTTTCTCGGCCTGCTCCAGTTCCGTCAAATAGACAACGGCAACTGTCATCGTCTTTTTATCTGAAGAAACGGTCACAACCGGTTTGGCGTATTCACTGCCGGATACTACGTTATCCGCCACCTCTGCACGATATGCGTCCGTATCCGTAAACATATAATCGCCATAAGCCGTAAACGTTGTCGTCGCTTTGTACGAGATATCTGCGGCAAATTTGTCTGTCCCGGATAAAATGTTCTCTCTTCCATTTTCCATAGCGCTCCAAACGGTCTTGGCGCTATACGCAGCCGACGTAATATCCGCTGCTGGCTCCTCCGCTTCCAAAAGATTGCATATTGCTCCATAATCCCTTGACATACCGTCGGAAACATCCTCGCCGTCATAGAACTTAATATCGGCCAGATATCCGAAATCAGACGTAAATCTGGTCTGGTTGGGAGAATCATAATTTTCCCTGGGATTATAGCCAATCGTAAACGGCAGGGAACCTGACGGAATCACGGCGGAAGCTTCAGTATTTACCGTAGACTTCACACCGTCTACATAAAAGCCCTGTTTCCCCTGGCCATCGAACAAAATGACGATATCCAGCCATTTATTTAAATGATTCGCTGTCACAGTAAATTCCTCAGTCGGCCAGTCAGAGCCATTTTGCATAAACAGCGTCAGCTTGCCATACTTTAACTGGAATGCATATTGATAACCCTTGGCAAGAATTTCCGCCCGCTCCGAGCTGCCCGCTTTTTTCAGGTAGAGTTTAAATGTCATGGCCAATGCATTGCCCTGGCCGTGTACGTTAAATTTCGCGTCGCTTGATTGGAGCTGGCCGTTGAATCCCCAAACGCCGTCCATATTGACAATCTCCGTTTCCACTGCTTCATCACGCTTTTCTAAAATAACCCCGTTTCCTGCCCAGTCACATACTGCCGATCCATGTATCGAACCGGAGTCCCCGGCGGTAATGGACGGGGATTGCGGATATGCGCCTGCAACCGGAACCGTATACGTCATGCCCGGAGCCGTAATGCTGAGCTCCGCATTGGTCTTTAACCCTGCCAAAGCCGCTTCCAAAGTCTCTCTTGCCTGTACCAGTTCAGAATTGTCCGCCTCATCCCTGGCCAGTACGGCTGCCGCGTTTTTCAAAGCTTCCGTAAAGATTGACCATGTTTTATCCGTGTAATCTCCCTTTTGATCCTTTTTATGCGCATCATATAGCTCCTGTAAATCCGCTCTTGACGTCTGGCTTTCCAATATCGCCGTTTTCTCTTTCAACGTATTCGTCAATGCCTGCAATGCCATATAACGGGTCTGACTGATATCGATATTGGCATTGTTATATGCGGTGCGAAATGCATTCCAATCCGCTTCCGAATATGCGCCCGTAAGTCCCGCCGAATAGATTGGGCCTGCTATAGCCAGCGCCCTCTGATGGCTGGCTTCCAATTGATTTCTGACGTAATGCGTATTGTCCAGCGCTTTTTGGAACGCTTCCAGACAACCGTACATTTCTTTGTTGGTCTGTAAAGCTACATCCTTATCGGCAACCGCTGCGCCAGCGTCAAATGCTGCCTGTAGCTTTGCAATATCCGCTGCGTCATATAACGGCCTCTTTGCTTCCGTCAGTTCATCCGGCAATTCCAAAAATTCCTGTTTCAAACGTTTATATGCCGCCGCATACGTTATAATTTCTCTGGTATGCAGTTTGCAGTTGCCGCACGCCACTGCCTGTACGCCATTGACCTCTTCTGTCATAGCTTGCAGCGTCACTGGCGTCTGCACCCACGTATGTCCGGTTGCAGGAAGCACGCTTCCCTCGCTTTTTATTTCATTGCAAAGATCGCAGACCTTATCCCCGGTGTAGCCGTCCACATCACAGCTTGGGGCAATGGCGCCGCGGATTGTCTCATTGTCTGCGGGATGCGTACAATCTGGCAGAGTAAATTGATATTTGTATTTCTTGCCGTCTACCGTAAAGCTGATCAAACCGGGCTTCTTTGGCGTAATCGTAAGTTTAGAACTCACGCGATATGCGAGCTTTGTCACGTCATTGCCTGCTGAATTGCCTCCCGGAGGATAAATCACAATTACGTTTTCTTCTTCATTTTGTGTCCATACATAGGAAATCAGATAAACTCCGCCGTCTGTGATCTCTTCACCAGCCACAACGCGCCGATATCCCGAAAGCATACTGTCCAAAGCGGACGCATCTTTTTTCCAAAGCGTAAATTCATAACGGTACCCTGCACTATTCGGCGTATAGCCGTTGGCGGAATTGATATTCATCTGGGTTGTATAGAACAGAACATACCGGCCGGACGAATTTGCCGCTTCATTACAGAGACGGAACGTATCCGCGCCTTCTGTCTGCGGTACCGATACCGCTTCCGGTTCAGCGGCAAAGAGACTGCCTGAATTTTGCACCAAATATTTACTTCCACTTTTAATATTCCATTTTGTATTGTCCGAAGAATCCCGGGTAAAGGTAAATTCTGCGTTTGCAAGAGAAAGTTCTGTATTGGCCGTTGTTGAAAAACTACTCAGGCTGTCAGCCGAATTGCTGACATGGTCATACATTCCTGCCATCCCCCCGCGGCTTTCCTGGGCATCCGCAATTGCGCTGTCAATCGTCGATACGTCATAGGAGGATGCAAAAGGCAGCTCAATCGGCCGATCGCTCGGCAGACAGGTAATATGATCCGTTACTCGGATTCGATATTCCACGCCATCTAAGATTGCCCTTGTATAACCCTCATTCACACCGGTCACGGCAATTTTGCCACGGCTATTGGTCGTCACCTTTTCGCCCAAATACTTCACGGTGTCCGCGTTAAAGGAACGTGGATACCATACATAGACCTGTTCCGGCGTCACATAGGTAATCAGATACTTCGCTCCGCTCTCGATCTCGCTTACCGCTTCATATCCCGGCACAATATCATCCGGGGACGTGCCGTCTTTTTTCTTTAGAATATGAAACGCTTCTTTCCATCCCTCATTGCTCATTTGATCAACTGCATCGAATAACTTGCCGCTTCCAGGATTTGTCGCATTAAATATCATATGACGGGTAGATCCTCCGGAAGCGTTTTTCGTCAGAATCTTAAACGTCCCCTCAGCTTCCCCTTCATTCGCCTCCAGCGTAATCGCTCGCGTAGCGTCATCGCTCGCGTCCACAAAAACAACCTGACTCACATGATTGGAATAGTATTTTCCTTCTGTATTGACGATATTATATACTGCGTCTCCGTCCGCGTCCGCTTCTTCCAGACGTGTAATCGTAACCTCCGCATCCGCCGGATCCATTGTCGCCTGTTTATTGGCGTCGGTATATAACGGCGCTTCTGTATGCTGCTCACTCTTTTTTACCATTTTGGCAACCGCTTCATTTAACGGCGCTTCTGGAGAAACCCCAAGATCGCCGCCGGCGCTTTCCGGTTCTATCAGCTCATATGTTTCGCCCTTTTCTACCGTCACATGAACAGCCGTAGCCCCGGCTGCTCCTTCCAGGCTGGCATTTGGCGCTAAATCCTGTATCTCATACCGATCAAATACAATTTCAATACCGCCTCTTGTCTCCCATAACAGGCCAATCGAACCGTCCTCAAGCTCTGTCATCGAGGAATAGTGGTAATTATTTGCACTCTTTGGAACCGCTACTTTACGATACAGACTCATAGCGCCTTCTTCATTGACCAAAAAGATAAAGATCTGCCCATTGACCCTGCCTGACCCCGCCGGATTGCCCTCCGGACACGCAACCAAAATGGCCTGCTTTCCGTTTATTTTTTTGGAATAGGAAATAGCCGTTACGTTACAGGTAGAAGTAACGGTACAGTCATTTAAGCGAACCGGCTCTCCTACGTCATAGCCTCCGTCGGCGTTTTTCGTAAAATCCGCATAACAGATCCTAGCGGAACCGTTGCGGAAAAACATACGCAACGTCCCGTTTTCCAGCTCTACAATCTCATTTTCAGAGGAAAATCCATTGACGTTATTATCGCTGACGATATCATCGGTGCGCTGCCAGGTATTCCCGTTGTCGGTGGAATACATCATACTGGCCTTTTCCTCTCCGGTACTGTTCCCTTTGCCATGGTAATACAAACCGATAGCAAGCGTGCCGTCGCTGGTCGTAATGCCGCGTCCCGGAGAAACCAACAGCGCGCGTTCATCCTCTTTCTTGATCTGAGAAATAATATCCCTTGGATGTTCCCATGTCCTGCCGTGATCCTTGGACGTAATCATCCACATATATCCGGTCTCATAAACATGAAATTTAGAATCCTTATAATATACATTCTGCTGTACTTTGGTCTTGCTCTGGTTGACCTGCGCCTGCCGCAAATTGTCCTGATACTCCCCGTTTTCGTCAACCGAATAGAGGTTATACCATTCGTCTACGCCGTATCCGCTGGGCGAACCATCCTCCCTTTTTAAAATCTGAGCAAATCCATCCGAATCAAATGCATCCACATAATATAAATAGTTGGAATCTCCTTCATCCACAGGCGTCTGAGTGACCTTGGAATAGTCGTCGGTCAAAGCCAGATGAAGTTCCCCGTCCACGGTTACATAGCCTGTCCCCAAACCGGTCGCCTTGTTCTGTAACGAATAACTGGTCGGAAAGGCGTCTGCAATACAATAAAGCGTGCCGTCCGGTCCCTCCAGCAAACCGGGATCGATAAATGCCGTAGACTCATAATAGGCGTCCCGATAGCTGTCTGGGAAAAAGAATGGAAATCCATACTCCCATGATCTGCCCCCGTCGCTGGATACGGAAGCAATCGTGTCAAGGCCGTTGCCGTCCATCGTTTCCCCATATCTGGCGTCTGCAATCGCTAACAGTTCTCCATTTTCCATCGTAATGATGGCGGGAATACGGAATTTTTCACTGCCTGCGGTACCCGGCGCAAACGGCTGTCCTTCTGTTCTGGTAGAACCATCCTCGGGTATCGGCACACAACCCGCTTTGATCGGATTCGGTGTCGTACTTGCGGAATCAGAAAGCTCTGCCTGTACGGGCATTGCCTGAAATAGGGGACTAATCGCCATCACCAATGACAATCCCATGCTGACGCCCCTTTTCCATAGGTGTGTCGTAAACTTTCGCTTCATAGAATCTCCTCCTACTTTTCATATAATATATTGAAGAATCCAATATCTCGATTCCACTTACAAAAACCGCCCCTTGTTTTTGCAGCCTCCATTCTGCCATTTCCAAATGAGTTGGTTTTTGTTATCAACCAGCCAATCTTACAGTTACACTAAAAACAACAAGAAAAGTATATTATATTTTATCATATATGTCCTAATTTTTAAATATATTTTTGTAATTTTATACAAATATTATAAATATTGGAATTAAAAATTATAAAAAAACCCGGAAACCATGTTTCCGGGATCTTCTATAATCATCCATAAACAAAAAACGTTCATGCATTATGAAACTTTTAATTTAAACTTTACAATTTCTTTTTCCGTAGATACTTTTTCAATCTGCGCCCCAAGCAGCATCAGCTTGCCATTAAAATCCTCATAGCCGCGCTCTATATAATAAATATCGTCTACAATTGTAATCCCCTCTGCCGCAAGGCCTGCGATCACAAGCGCTGCGCCGGCTCTTAAATCCGGCGCGCTGACCCTTGCCCCCGTATACTTTGCAATGCCTGTGACAATCGCAATATTGCTCTCCACTTTAATCGAAGCGCCCATACGCGTCAGCTCATCCACATATTTAAACCGGTTTTCAAAGATACTCTCCGTAACCGTACTGGTTCCCTCTGAAATGCCGAGCACAACGGACATCTGCGGCTGCATATCGGTCGGAAAACCCGGATACGGCAATGTCGTCACCTGTGTATGGTGCAGAGGCTTTGACGCCACAACGCGCACTGCATCGTCCAGTTCTTCAATTTCACAGCCAATTTCCAATAACTTGGCCGTCGTGGCTTCCAAATGCTTCGGGATCACATTTTTAACTGTCACATCGCCGCGCGTCGCTGCGGCCGCAAACATAAACGTCCCGGCTTCAATCTGATCCGGAATAATCGAGTACTCCGTCTTATGCAGCTTTTCCACACCCGAAATACGGATCACATCCGTCCCAGCGCCACGGATATTGGCGCCCATGCTGTTTAAACAGTTGGCCACATCGACGACATGAGGCTCTTTGGCGGCATTTTCAATCGTCGTCTTGCCAACCGCCATGGCAGCGGCCATCATGATATTGATCGTCGCGCCAACGGAAACCTTATCCAGATAAATATGCGTACCCTGCAACGTTTCTGCACGCGCCGTGATCAGACCATGCTGAATTTCCACATTGGCGCCCAATGCACGAAAACCTTTTAAATGCAGATCAATGGGGCGGCTTCCTATATCGCATCCGCCTGGCAGAGCAACCTCCGCCTTTTTATATTTGCCAAGCAAAGCCCCCAGCAGATAATAAGAGGCCCTGATTTTTTTGATATACTCATAGTCTACGCTTAAATCACAAATCATGGAACCGTTAATTTTCACCGTATGGGCATCCACCCTGTCTACTTTTCCGCCAATCCCTTTAATGGCTTCCAGCATTACATTGATATCCCTTACATTTGGAAGATTGTCAATGGTAACGGTCTCATCCGTCATAATCGCCGTCGCCAATATGGCAAGAGCCGCATTTTTCGCTCCGCCTATTTCCACTTCACCAACCAGCGGCGTACCGCCTTTTATAATATACTGTTCCATATCGCACCTCTATGCTCCACTATACCCTGCCGGATATACAAATTCCATCTTCGAATACAAACATTAATTATAATGACTATTTCTTTCATTTGTCAAGATCTTTCCGCATATGTAACAAGTGTAATATTTTAGTAATAAAATGTCCGGCTGCAACAGGAGGAATTCCACTACTTTATAGTGTATTCACTTCCTCCTGTTTTGTTACACATAGACAGTATCTGCAAAAAACATCCGAAAGATACCTGTTCAGGCTCCTTCAAACTGACTATTATATAATGTAGCATAAAAACCATTTTTTGCAAGTAAAGTTTCGTGATTTCCCTGTTCTAAAATATGTCCATCCTTCATAACGACAATAATATCCGCTTCTTGAATCGTGGAAAGGCGGTGCGCAACAATAAAACTGGTTCTGCCCTGCATCATTTTAGCAAAGGCATTTTGTATCTTCAGCTCTGTCCTGGTATCAATTGAGGACGTCGCCTCATCTAAAATTAACATAGGCGGCAACGACAGCATCACGCGCGCAATACACAAAAGCTGCTTTTGCCCCTGAGATAATCCATTCCCTTCTTCATGAATCACCGTATCGTATCCCTGTGGCAGACGCTTGATAAAACTATGGGCATGAGAGGCCTTCGCGGCTTCTATAATGTCTTCTCTGGAGGCTTTGGCTGCTCCCATACGGATATTTTCCAAAACTGTGCCTTCCCGCAGCCATGTATCCTGTAACACCATGCCATAAGACGCCCGCAGGCTTTTCCTGGTCAGATGGCGGATATCCTCTCCGTCTACGCGGATAGAACCGCCGTCCACATCATAAAAACGCATCAGCAGGTTAATAAACGTCGTCTTTCCACAACCCGTAGGCCCAACTACCGCCACGCGTTGTCCCGGCTTAACGGTCAGATCAAATCCCTGTAACAAAGGCTGTTCTTTGGTATAGGAAAAATCCACCTGATCCAATACGACATTTCCATGGACATCCCGCAGCACAACCGCATCCGCATCTTCCTTGGTCTGCGGTTCCTCCTCAATCAATTCCAAAATCCGGCCTGCACAGGCCAACGCATTCTGCAACTCCGTCACAACGCCGGAAATCTCATTAAACGGTTTGGTATATTGATTGGCATAGCTCAAAAAACTGGCCAGCTGCCCTACGCTAATGCCGCCTAATACTGCCGCAATTGCTCCAAAAATCCCCACGCCTGTATAAACCAGACTATTGACAAACCGTGTACAAGGATTGGTCAGAGAAGAAAAAAACGTCGCCTTTAAAGAATACTCTCCCAGCTTTTGATTGATACCGTCAAAACGCTGTAATACGGCTTTCTCCTGTCCGTATGCCTGCACCACCTTCTGATTGGCCACCATTTCCTCTATGAAAGCCGTCTGCTCCCCCCTGGCCTTTGACTGCTTCTGAAACATCGTAAACGTCCTCTTGGCAATAAAGCTTGCCACAAACAGCGACACCGGCGTAATGCAAATGACCACTGCTGCAATTTGATACTGAATGCTCAGCATAAACACAAGGGTGCCTGCAATCGTAATCACCCCTGTAAACAATTGCGTAAACCCCATCAACAGACCTTCCGCAACCTGATCCGCATCGGCAATCATACGGCTTACCAACTCTCCATGCGAATGCGCGTCCAGATATTTGAGCGGAAGCGTTTCCAGCTTGGCAAACGCATCCGTACGCAAATCGCGTACGACCTGATAGGTAATCCGGTTGTTACAGAGATTCATAAACCACTGCGCCGCCGCCGTCAGAATAACGACTGCCGCCATCTGCCGAATCACTGCAAAAATCCCGGCAAAATCCACATCCCCGGCCGTTACGATACAATCAATGGCACGTCCGGTCAAAATCGGCACATATAAGGTAAGCAGCGCCGCCACTGCTGCAAACAACAACGACAAAACAGCTAACGGCATATATTTTTTGATATAACGCAGCAGCTTTTTCAGCGCCGCATTCTGTTTTTTATTTGTTTTAGGCATTTGACGCCACCCCTTCCCGCCGCGTTTTTTCCTGAAACTGAGAATAATAAATTTCCTGATATGCTTTGCAACTCTCCAATAATTCTTCATGAGTGCCGACTCCCACTAATTCCCCGTCGTCGAGCGCCAAAATTTTATCCGCATGACGGATTGAGGACGTCCTCTGAGATACGATAAAGACCGTCTGGCGCTTCATGCCGGAAAGCGCACGTCGCAGCGCCGCATCCGTGGCGTAATCCAACGCGGACGCGCTGTCGTCTAAAATCAATATATCCGGCTTTCTGGCCAATGCCCGCGCAATCGCCAGCCGCTGCTTTTGCCCGCCCGAAAAATTCTGACCGCCCTGCGCCACCGCTGCCGCAAGTCCGCCCTCTTTTTTGTCCACTACGTCGGACGCCTGCGCAAGTTTTACCGCCTGGGTAAGCTCTTCGTCCGTAGCGTCCGCCTTGCCCCAGCGGAGATTTTCCCGGATAGTCCCGGTAAACAGGACGGACTTTTGCAGGACAATCCCCACTTTTTTTCGCAGCTCTTCTTTGGAATATTCCGTAATCTCCCGACCGGCAATCCGGATGCTCCCGGCCGTATGGGGATAAAAGCCTGGAATCAGATGCACCAGGGAAGTCTTTCCGGAACCCGTGCCGCCGATCACGCCAATCGTATCCCCTTTTTTTGCCGTAAAGCTGATATCTGTCAAAGCATCTGCGCCGGCCCCCTCATACCTTAAGCTGACATGGGAAAAAACTACCATTTCATCCTGATCCACGACTGCCGTCTCCGCCTCTTTACGCTCTATGGCGCGTTCCCCTTCCGGAATCTCAAAGATATTCCATATCCGATTCCCGCAGGCGACCGCCTTTGTCACCGTCACAATCAGATTGGCAAATTTAATCAGCTCCACTAAAATCTGCCCCATATAATTGACCAGCGCAACGACTTCCCCCTGCGTAATCACGCCGCCATCCACCTGCACGGCCCCCGTATATATCAGGTATGCCGTCATGCCGTTGATCATCACATACGTAGCCGGATTCATCAGGCCGGAAATTTTCCCTACAAACATCTGCATGGCCGTCAGCTTTTGGTTTCGATTTAAAAATTCGGCCTTTTCCGCTTCTTCCAAATGAAACGCGCGGATTACCCGGACTCCGGTCAGATTTTCCCTTGTGCTTAACGTCACGTCATCGAGCCTGCCCTGCACCTTTTTATACAGCGGTATGCTGATATACATAACGCTAAATACCACGACGGACAGCAGGGGAATCGTAGCCGCAAAGAGTATGGCAGACCGCACGTCAATCGTAAACGCCATAACCATTGCCCCAAACACAATAAACGGCGAACGCAAAAACAAACGCAACACCATATTGACGCCATTTTGCGCCTGATTGACATCGCTGGTCATCCGTGTAATCAACGTAGACGCTCCCACCCGATCCAGATTCGTAAAGGACAGCTTCTGGATATGGGCAAATAAGGCGTGGCGAACGCCCGTTCCAAATCCGGTCGCCGCTTTTGCAGAAAAAAACTGCGCGGTAATCGAACAGACAAGACCTACAATCCCCAGCAAAACCATAACCATACACATTTTGATAATATATCGGATATCCCCGCCTAAAATCCCCGTATCAATAACCGCCGCCATAACCAAAGGCGCTAAAAGCTCAAAAATAGCTTCCAGCATCTTAAACAATGGCGCCATCACACATTCCTTTTTATAATCTTTCAGATATACCAATAATTGTTTCAAAGCTTCTCTCCTTTTCATGCATACCAATAAAAAACGTGTGCGGTAGTAGCCTTTTCCTAAGGTCTTTCCTATGAAATAAAAAATGCAGACGGGTACGCCCTATCATCCCCGCCTGCAGTCTGTATTGGTCAAATCTCTTTATTGCGCTTCCGTGGATTCCACGCTCTCAGTCGGCTCGATGGCCGCCTCCGTTCCGGCAGCGTCGATCTGCTCCGTCCCGCTTTCCGTTTCCGTCTCCTGCTCCGGAGCCTTAAAACGATCTACAAATACCACTTTTTTCCATTCATCTTCATTGATCTCATAAGGAGAGTATGCTTCCTCCTCTTTCCAACCATCTATAATATCGTTATAAAAATCTTCCTGCTTTTGGGAAATCAACTGCTCCTTTTTGGCCTGCGTCGCCTCTTCATCATGCTCGCTGTCCAAACGCAACACATAATATCCGCTCTCAAGCTCCACTACGCCCGACACTTCGCCTTCCTTTAACGCATCGGCCGCTTCCAGCACAGCGGCGTCAAACGCAGAACTTTCGTCCGCAGCGGATCCATAGGACGCCGTACTGACTGTATAGCCTGCATCTGTCACTGCCTTGTCAAAATCCTCCGCAGCGGCAATCGTATCCGCCACTGCTTTTAACGCCGCCATCTCTTCTTCAGGATGCCCTTCTTCACCTTCTTCTTCGTGCGTATGATCCGGAGCGACAGAAACATAGCTAAACGATCTCTGCGCCGCTTCCTCATCCGTTACCTCTACCTCTGCATCCTCAATGATGCGATCATGCATCTTTTTCTGAATCGTATACAGCCGGAGCATCTCTTTGACATTTTCCTTATTTTCCGCGCCAATCTGCGCAATCGCTTCCTTGGTATTTGCAGCAATGAAATCATCCGCAGCCTTTTCAATCGCCGCTTCTTCTTCATCGCCAATCGTAATGCCGTATTCCTCCATATGCGCTTTCAACAGATACATCTTCTGTAACTCTTCCTCGACATTGCCCTTCACATCGTCGGAAAGCGTGCTGCCGTTGCCATACAAATCACTATTCCACATATCTTCCCCAAAATACGACATATAGTAGGAATCGTAAATAGCCTGTTCGTATTTTGCAAAAAGATTTGCAACGCCCATGGTAATCGTCGTATCGCCCATGGTAGCAAATACCGCATCATCCTGAATCTTATTGCCGCAGCCGCCCAACGTCATCCCTGCCAAAGTCGCTCCTGTCAGCAGCAGCGCCGTCACTCTCTTACTTTTCATATGTTCCTCCTAAACTCCTATCCGGCATTCTTCCGGTCGCTTTTTCTATTATAGTGCTTTTTAAATGATGTAGCAAGATTTTTCACCTTTTTTTCAAAAGTATTTTACGGAAACAGGCATTTGACGTCGTTCAATATCTGCGCAATCGCCTCTATGGCATCCTCCTTCTGCCTGGAATTTTGCCTGAGGGCATAGGTAAAATGAGGCATCCGTTTATCCGCATAAAATTTCATCCTGCCCGCATAACGCGCTACAAAATCCGGTATCCTGGCCGGATCGACCTTTGCGCGCTCAAATAAAACAAACCGCACCCAAGTCCCTTTTTGCGCAACTTCCGTAAAGCCGTATCTGTGCGCTCTTGCTTTATATTCCGCCAACATCAACAGGTTTTCCACAGATTTGGGCGGATCCCCGAAACGGTCAATCAATTCTTCTAAAACGGCCTCTTTTTCATCCCGATTTTCAATCCCTGCAATCCGCTTGTATAAATCCAGCTTTTGCGCTTCATTGGGAATATATGAAGCCGGAATAAAAGCGTCGATATCCACATCGATCGACGTCTCAAAGCTCTCTTCCGTTTGAATCCCTTTTGCCTGTTTTACCGCTTCATTGAGCATTTTACAGTACAAATCATAGCCAACCGCTTCCATATGACCATGCTGCTCTGCGCCAAGCAAGCTGCCGGCCCCGCGGATTTCCAGATCCCGCATGGCGATTTTAAACCCGCTGCCAAGTTCCGTATATTCCTTAATCGCCGCCAGACGTTTTTCGGCCACCTCCTTTAACATTTTGTCCCGCTTATACATTAAAAATGCATACGAGGTACGATTGGAACGTCCGACGCGGCCGCGAAGCTGATATAACTGCGACAACCCCATATTATCCGAATCATGAATAATAATCGTATTGACATTGGGGATATCCAGTCCCGTTTCAATAATCGTTGTAGAAACCAATACGTCTATCTCCCCATTGATAAAACGATACATAATATTTTCCAGCTCGCGTTCTTTCATCTGTCCGTGGGCAAATTCCACAACTGCTTCCGGCGCCAGGCTGGCAATCTTGGCCGTTATATCATGGATCTGATTGACCCGGTTAAATACATAATAAACCTGTCCGTCCCTGGACAGCTCCCTGGCGATAGCTTCCCGCACCATTTCATCGTTATACTCCATCACATAAGTCTGAATAGGCAGGCGATCCATCGGCGGCTCCTCTAAAACGCTCATATCCCGGATGCCAATCAAACTCATATGCAGCGTTCTTGGAATCGGCGTCGCCGTCAATGTCAAAACATCCACATTGGTTTTCATCTGTTTGATTTTTTCTTTATGAGCCACGCCAAACCGCTGTTCTTCGTCAATAATCAAAAGTCCCAAATCTTTAAACGATATATCTTTTGATAGCAGCCGATGCGTTCCCACGACTATATCCACCATCCCGCGCTTTAAATCAGCAATGGTCTTTTTCTGTTCCGACGCGCTTTTAAAACGGCAAAGCAAATCGACCACGACCGGAAAGTCTTTCATCCGCTGAGCAAACGTATTATAATGCTGCTGCGCTAAAATCGTCGTCGGCACCAGATAAGCCACCTGCTTGCCCTCCTGCACGGCTTTAAACGCCGCGCGGATGGCTATTTCCGTTTTGCCAAACCCGACGTCGCCGCAGATCAGGCGATCCATAATTTTTTTGCTCTCCATATCCCGTTTGGCGGCTTCAATCGCCGCCTCCTGATCTTCCGTCTCTTCAAACGGAAACATCTCCTCAAATTCCCGCTGCCATACCGTATCCGGCCCGTAGACATACCCCGCATTCTGCTGGCGTTTGGCATAAAGAGCGACCAAATCCGATGCGATTTCCCGGACTGCGCCCTGCACCTTATGCTTAGTCTTTGTCCACTCTTGTCCGCCCAAACGGTTTAGTTTTGGCTTCTTTGCATTGGAACCGGCATATTTTTGGATCATATCAAGCTGCGTGGCCAGAATATAGAGATTACCCCCTTTATCATATTCGATTTTGATATAATCCTTCATAACCTTGTCGACTTCCAGCTTCTCAATTCCGCGATAGATGCCCAGGCCATGGTTTTCATGCACTACATAATCCCCGATGGAAAGCTCCGTAAAGCTGGCAATTTTCTCTCCCTCGTATGTTTTCCTTTTTTTCTTTTTCTTTTTTTCCTTCCCGAAAATATCGCTTTCCGAAATTACGGCAAAAAACAACAGCGGATACTCATACCCCTGTTTGACCTTGCCATAGAGCGCCATGATTTCTCCGGGTTTGACGATATGCCCATAATCTTCCGAATAATAACAATTTAAGCCTTCTAACAGCAAATCCTCCGCCAGCCGCTTTGCTCTGGTACGGGAACCGGACAGAAGGATGACGGCATAACCCCTTTTTTTATAATCCTTCAGATCCTTGACCAAAAGTTCAAAGCTGTTATGATACGCCCCGATGGCCCGCGCCTGAATCGAATAGTGGCCTTTTATCTCAAAATCGGGGGTTTTTACATCCAGCGCCGAAAGCGCCACGCAGCGTCGCGCCATTAGCTTTGTCGCCGTTTCGCTGCAGGTATAGAGCGCGTCCATCTGACCGGGCAAAATATATCCTTTTTCCAGACGCTGCTTCATACTCTCCGAAAATTCCTGTTCCGTCATGCGCCCGCGTTCCGCGCACCTTACGGCTTCGTCTAAAAACACCAGCGTCGATCGGGTGGCAAAATAATCCAACAAAGACACCGTGGCCTGATCAAAATAGGTCAGATATGCATCTAACCCGTCCACGCCCGCGCGTTCCGTAATCTCCTCTGTGAGCTCTTGCGCAGACTGCTTGATTCTGGTCGCCTCTTCCGTTTTCATCTCTTTTCGATAAAGCCGAAACAGCGTATCCGCATCCTTTTGTATGCGCTCTAAGCCGTCCGCTTTCTGTTTGTCCGTCAATACCAATTCTGCCGCCGGATAGATTTCAATGCTGTTTAGATTTTCTATCGAACGCTGACTTTCCACATCAAAGCTGCGCAAAGAATCAATCTCATCGTCCCATAGCTCAATGCGATACGGATTTTCTTCTGTCAGCGGAAAAATATCCATAATGCCGCCACGAACGGCAAACTGCCCCGCGGTTTCGACCTGGTATGCCGACTCATATCCCATCTCCACCAATTTTTTTTGAAACGCTTTTAAATCCAGCACATCCCCCACACGATAGGTTTTTACGGCCTGGATAAACTGTTTGGGATCCGGCATCCGGTTCATCAGCGCGTCATACGTCGTAATAAGCGTCACCCGTTTTTGCCCGGCAATGGCCTTTAACGCCGACACGCGTTCCCTTGTCAGCACATTTCCACGCAGATCTGACTGGTAAAACAAAATATCCTTCGCCGGATAATACACGACCTGCGGATCAAAAAAACGGTATCCCTCATACAGCTCTCTGGCTTTTTGCTCATTAAAAGTGACAATGATTTTATATGGAAAATCATTGCCTACCCCGTACATCAAATGTGGTTTTTGTGAATCAATGCAGCCGGAAACCATTTGTATCCCCGGCGCTCCCATTAACTGCGCCTCCAGCTTCCGGATCTCCTCTAACGTGCGCAGCGGTTCTAAAAATGCTCTCATATTACTCCCGTTTCTTTGTATTAAATTGATTCATCGCACGCCCTGCTTCGCCATTGACCAGATATCCAATGGCCGTGCAGGCGTCCGCAATCGCCCCGTCCACAGCTTCCCGTTCCGCTTTCGAAAAGCAGCCCAAAACATAGTCCGCCAAATCCCAACCAGACGGCTTCTCCCCGACGCCGACCCTGACCCTGGCAAAATCACTGCTATTCGTCCGTCCGATAATGCTCTTAATCCCGTTATGCCCTCCGGCGCTCCCTTTTTGCCGAATGCGAATATTGCCCGGCGGCAGACTGATATCGTCGTAAACGACAATCAGATTTTCGGCTGGATCCAATTTATAAAACCCCAACAGAGCCGCTACGGAATCTCCGCTTAGATTCATATAGGTCAAGGGTTTGACCAACAATACCTTAACGCCTTCCACCATCCCTTGGCCGCAAATCGCTTTTAATTTTTTTTCCTTCATATTGATACTATATTTATGAGCCAATGCATCAATGACATCAAAACCCACATTATGGCGGGTATTCCGGTATTTTCTATCCGGATTGCCCAGTCCGGCGATGATATACATAACAATCCTCCAAAACGCGTTTGCTTTTTATTGTAACCCAAATCAAACGCTTTGTAAACAAAAAGAGACTGCGCGCATATTTCAGCGGCAGTCTCCTTAACTTCCTATTCTTCCATTGTAAGAATCTCAGCCTGATACTTCTCTAATATCATGTTTTGAATTTTCTCCCTGGTGTCTGAATTGATCGGGTGTGCGATATCCCGATACTCGCCATCTGCTGCTTTACGGCTTGGCATTGCAATAAACAATCCTTTTTCGCCTTCAATTACTTTGATATCATGCACTACAAATTCCTCATCAATGGTAATGGATACAACTGCTTTCATCTTGCCTTCTTTTTCTACCTTACGGATTCTTACATCTGTAATCTGCATTATTTCTTTCCCCCTCCTTGCAAGATATTAGGTTTTATCCTCACATTTCCCACTGAAACGGCGTTTACATTACATATCTGGCATTATCTTCGCAAACAACTTTAATGCCATTCTCGCCGCAATAGTAGGTGTTTGCACGTAATGTATTTCTGCTTTCAACAATACAATTCTCAATATGCGTATTGTCGCCGATATAGACGTCATTTAAAATGATAGAATTTTTAATCACACAATTTTTTCCGACAAATACTTTTTTAAACAGGATCGAATTCTCC
>CAOJLW010000002.1 GCA_948438565.1 uncultured Lachnospiraceae bacterium
ACTGGAGTTCAGACGTGTGCTCTTCCGATCTGAGGAGAAAGCTCTGGTATTAAATGCTGCCACATTGCAGAATGCGACGGAAGAGCTGGCCGAATTAAAAGAAAATCATCTGGCAGCAACGGCAGTTTCCGACCTGATTGACCAGATTGGCGACGTAACCTTAGCTTCCAAAGAGGCGGTAGATAAGGCGCGTGAAGCGTTTGATCAACTGACTGGCGTTCAGAAAGGGTTGGTTGAAAACCTTGCAAAACTGACGCAGGCGGAAGTGGAGCTGGCACAGATGAACAATGAGCTGGCGGCCGTATCGAAGGTAATGGAGTTAATCGGCAAGTTGGAGACGATCACCGTAAATTCCGGCAAAGAAATTGAAGCGGCGCGCGCGGCTTACAATATCTTAAGCGATGAACAAAAAACTTTGATAACGAATCTTGAAATCCTTGAAAATGCGGAGAAAAAGATTGTAGAGCTTATCGATCAGGCGGCAGCCGATGAAGTAAAGCAATGGATCGAATCGCTGGCTACGGTAACGGAAAACGACAAGGCCAAGGTAGAAGCAGTGCGGAAGGCATACGACGCACTGACTGACGCACAGAAAGCTTTGGTTGGCAATGCCGTGCAGGCGTTGGAAGCAGCGGAAAAGAAAGTGGAAAATTCACAGGGCGCAAAACCGGATGAACAACAAAAGCCGGTACAGATTACCAGGCCGTCGATTAAATCCGTCAAAAACAGCATTGGAAAGAAAGCAACCGGAAGGGTGAAAATAACATTCCTTCGTCCGGCGGATGGGCAGGAAATCTATGTATACCGTAAAGTCGATAAGATGGTATCGTTTGTTGGTAAAACCACTGGTACGTACGTATATGACAACAATCCGGTGAGCGGCAAAAAAGCCAGCTATTATCTGCAGGCTGTTTCTAAGGACGTTACGAAGTATCTGGACAGCGAAAAGAGCGTGGAAGTGACCATTTCTATTCCGGCGGATCCGAAATCGGTAAAAGCGGAAGCAATTGGTAAGAAACAGGTAAAAGTCACCTGGTCAAAAGTCAAAGGCGCAAAGAAATATTGTATTTACCGTTCGACCAAGAAAAGCAACGGCTATACCAGGATCGCCGTACTCAAAGCTTCGAGAAGCAGCTATGTGGATAAGACGGCGAAAGTAGGCAAGAAATATTATTATAAAGTAGTCGTAAAGAAAGCTTCCCAGTTTAGCGCTGGTAAAGCATCTAAAATCGTTACAGTTAAGAAATAAAGCATAAGTGCAGGCAAAGGCTGCGCGCAGGCGCTAAGGTCATAATTGACATGATGCACGCCATGCGGCAGCCTTTTGCATGATAAAGCAGCTGATCGGATTTGCAGACAGAAAGGCGGAAATCGGCAAGGCAGAAGTTACCTGTTTTAAAGGAAGCGTGGTTTTGGGGATACTAGATTCGGCGGGTTTACAAGTATTACATTGACGCACAAAAGAAAACACGATAGAAAAAGAGAGATAGGGCAGAAAAATGTTAAAGGTAATTATAGCAGACGACGAGCCGAGGATCTGCAAGCTGGTTCAGGTATTGGCAGATTGGGACTCGCTTAATATGGAGGTAGTTGGAACGGCAGAAAATGGTTTTGAAGCGCTGGATTTGATTAAAACGGCACACCCGGACATTTTGATTACAGATATTCGGATGCCGGGATGCGACGGAATGGAACTGATCCGGCAGGCAAAAGCTTTGTGTGCAAATCTGGAGGTAGTCATAATCAGCGGATATGCGCATTTTGAATATGCACAAAATGCAATCCAGTATGGCGTAGGGAATTACCTGTTAAAGCCAATCCGGCGAGAAGAGCTGATGGATACGCTCCGCAAAATGAAAGAGCGAATTTTAAAACGTCTGGACGCGGAGGAGGCCGCCCAGATTATGTATCAGGATAACCAAAGAAATTTATCCCGCCTGAAAGGGAGTCTGCTTCGGGACTTACTAAACGGCGAGAGAATTATGCTGTCCAGGGAAAAACTAAAAGAAGTGTATTACTTTGATGGGAAAGGGGAATGCTATCAGACATTTGTTTTGAAAATTGACTGTGACGTTCGTAAAATCGATGGGGAAGCCGTAGAAATTTTGCGGGAAAAAGCAGAAGCCGCGCTGCACAGCGGGTTGGAATGCTGTGAGGAAATGCTGTTGTATTTTAAAGACTATACCGGATATGGCATCTTAAATTATACGTTTGGAAAAACCGGAGCGATCCGTAAAAAATTAAGGGACTGCTTAAATCAATTGGATGCAAAAAAGCGGATTTACGGCATGGTGGAATTTTCGATGGCTATTGGCGATGAAGTAAACGACCCGCAGGCTTTGGGCGGATCGTTAAAAAAGGCCAAAGAAGCCGTAAAAGAACGCCTGTTGGAAGGGACGGGACGTCTGCTCGAAGGGGTTCCAAAAGGATCTGGTCGTTTGAAACAAAGGGAGCTTGACCGGTATGCCAAACGGATTGAACATGCGATTGAAGCTTTGGATGCGGAAGAGGCCGCGGAAGCGTGTCAGGATCTGGAACAGGACGTGATGCAGATTCCGGATTTATGCGGCAGGGAGCTTTTAGAGGTCGTCAATATAGCCGGCAACCTGTTTGCCTCTCGGGTGGGGATCGATGGCGCGGAGGAAGTGCGTATAGAATTTTTAAGCCGCTATTGCGAGCAGTGCAGCCGGAGCAGGCAGCTGTTTCAGGAACTGGAGAAGATGCAGTGCACCCTGCTCGATCAGATTAGGGAAATCCGGGCCAATGAATCGACGCGGCCTATCCGTCTGGCGAAACAATATGTGCTCCAGCACTATGCGGAATCTATCACTCTGGAGGAGGTCTGTGAAGCAGTCGGTTTTAGCGTCAGCTATTTTAGCTCCCTGTTTAAAAAAGAAACGGGAGAAGGGTTTGCCAAATATCTGACCCGTATCCGTATTGACGAAGCCAAAAACCTGCTGCGGGAAACCAACCTGTCCGTAGGGGACATCGGTGAAAAGGTAGGCTACAGCGATCGGAAGCATTTCACAAATACATTTCGAAAAGCGGTGGGGTTAAATCCCGCGGAATATAGGAAACTTTATGGGTGAATTTAGAAACAGACAAAAATATCTATCATATCGTATTATGCTGCTGGCAAAATATATAGTCGGCCTGCAGCTCTTGGGGATGGTATTGTGTTATATCCTGATGTATACGGCTAAATTGACGCCATGGCTGCTTGTGGTTTTGGGCGTCATATCGCTGTCAGTAGACTTTGTGTTTTACGGATGGGTTATAAAGCCGTATAACCGAATGGAACAAAAGTTAGATCTGTTGGCAAAAGGCTATACTGACGCCAGCCTGTCCAGACAGTGGGAAATGCTGCCTTCTCCTTCCAGCAGACTGCTTTGCGAGAGTTTTTTGGTAGTGATGGACTCGCCGGATTCGTTAAAAACGAGTAAACGGCAGGCGCAATATCTGGCGCTGCAAAATCAGATTAATCCGCATTTTTTGTATAATACATTGGAAAGCATTCGTTCAGAAGCTCTGATTGCAGGGTTAAACAGCGTGGCCGATATGACGGAGACGCTGGCGCGTTTTTTTCGCTATACTATCAGTAAAGTGGAAAATTTGGTTTCCGTTGAGGAGGAGCTCGAAAATTGCCTGATGTATTTTGGCATACAGCAGTACCGTTTTGGCTCCAGATTGAGTCTGGAAATTGCCTGTAATCCGGAGGAAAAAGAAAAGATCTATAGCTGTCGTTTGCCTAAACTGACGTTGCAGCCGATTTTAGAAAACAGTATTGTCCACGGTACGGAATGCAAAATTGGCACAGGGCATTTGGTCATTCATTTAGAGCGGACGCAGAACCAGTTATTGATCCGTATTTCGGACGACGGGATAGGCATGGATGAGGTGACTTTGGACAAATTAAATGAACGCTTGGAAAAGAGCGGATTGCTGTCCGGACAGCAGGAAGAGGATAAACAGGGCGGGATAGCTCTGGCAAATGTCAATAACCGGATCCATATGATTTTTGGGGAAGAATATTGAAATCAGGTTTATTCGATGCTCGGGAAGGGAACCGATGTGGAGATTAACCTTCCCATGATTACAAGCGACCGGGAATTAAAGGATCATGAGGCGATGCTATGAAAAGAGAAATACTGCGTATGGAGCGGGTGACTTACGTGGAGCAGGGCAATATGAAGCTGAAAAATTTTAATATGGCGATTTACGAAGGGGAAATTGTGGGACTTGTCCCGATCAATAACCTGGGTCTTGACGCGCTGTTACAGCTTTTGCAGAAAAACCTTCCGCTGTATTATGGATACGTATATTACCGGGATCATATGGTCAACTGGTGGGGACAGTCCAACCGGGAATGGAACCGTATCAGTATCATAAAAAATGAAAGCATACTGGCGGAAAATATGACAGTGGCCGACAATATTTTTGTACTGCGGCCCGGGTTTAAAAAATGGCTGATTCAAAAACGGGTGTTAAAGCTCCAGCTCGCCCCTTTTTTGGAAGAAATCGGCGTGGATATTTCACCAGACACCTATGTGTCGGATTTGACGCGCTTTGAAAAAATCGTCGTGGAGCTGTTAAAGGCAGCCATAGCCGGCAACCGTTTAGTGGCGCTCTATGACGTCAATACGTTTATCAGCGGTATGGAGTTAGAGCGGCTGCATCAAATGATTCGGGATTATGCAAAAAGGGGCATTTCTTTTTTGTATATTACCGCGCATTTTGAAGAGACAAAACGGCTGTGTGAACGCACGGCTATGTTTACAAACGGAAGGATTATCAAGTATCTGTATCCGGCTAAAGAAGGGTCGAACGAGATGTTTTTATGCGGCCTGGAGGGTTTTGACAGTCAGATACGAAAGCAGCGGGAACGCCATATCAGCAGTCAAAAGGGAGGCCCCGCATTTCAGGTAAAGGCATTATCAACGTATTTTATTCAGGATTTAAGCTTCTCGGTATCCAGTGGGGAGTGTTTGATTTTACAGGATTTAGACAACCGGATTTTTGACGATTTGGTAGATGTGCTCTCTGGAAAAGAGCAGCCGCAAAGCGGGAAAATTCAGATTGAAGGCCGGGAGACGCGATGTAAATACGACAGGCGCGTGGCCATTATCCGGGAGTTTCCGGCAAAAAAAATGCTGTTTTCCTATATGAGTTATTTGGATAACCTATGCTTTACGCTCGATCACCGTTTGCCGGGGATTTGGAATAGCGCTCGGATGAGAAAGAGCATCTATCAGGAATGTAGTTTGATACAGCAGCAATCGGATTTGTCGCGGGGCAGCGTGGACAAATTGACAAGAAGGCAGAAATATGATTTGATCTATGCCCGCATACTGTTACAAAACCCGAAGGTCGTCTTTTGCGTACAGCCGTTTAACGGCGCGGAGATGTCTTTGCGGATACATATTTGCGAGTTGTTGGAGATGCTTTTGGATAAGGGGATTGCCGTTGTAATATTGGCAGTCAATTTGGCGGATTCTCTGGCTCTGGCGGATCGTTTGATTAAGATTAAAGATGGAAAAAATTTTTTGGAATATGCCCGGGAGGATTTTGAAAACCTTCCGGACAGCGTTCCGTGGAAATTTGTGTAATACAAAAAAAGAAAGGAGATTTATTTATGAAACGTTCGGAAATCAATCAGGCATTAAAAGAAATGGAGGCTATGATCAAAAAATGCGGATTTGCGCTCCCGCCGTTTTGTCATTTTACACCGGAGGAGTGGCAGGAAAAAAGCCATGAATACGATGAAATCCGCGACAATATGCTCGGATGGGATATTACAGATTATGGTCTCGGAAAATTCGATCAGGTGGGTTTTTCACTGATTACAATCCGCAATGGAAACCGGAAAATGGAGAAATATACAAAAACCTATGCAGAAAAGCTGCTTTACATCAAAGAAGGGCAGATGGCGCCTATGCATTTTCATTGGGAAAAGATGGAGGATATTATCAACCGCGGCGGCGGCAATGTCCTGATCCGTGTGTATAACTCGACGGAGGACGGCCAATTTGCGGATACGGATGTGACAGTGCATTGCGACGGACGGGAATTTACGGTTCCGGCGGGCGCCCAGGTGCGTCTTTGCCCGGGGGAGAGCATTACCATTTATAAAGGGATGTATCATGATTTTGAGTTGGAAGAAGGGACGGGGCCGGTACTTTTGGGCGAAGTTTCGATGTGTAATGACGATGAGCATGATAACCGTTTTTATGAGCCGATCGGAAGGTTCCCAACGATTGAGGAGGACGAAGCGCCTTATCGGCTGCTTTGTAACGAATATCCCAAGGCAAAATAAAGATTATGGCTGGGTTTGCCAAAAGAACTGTCAGTCTGGGGGCATATGCATCCCCAGACTGACGGTATGATGGAAGATGGTATGTAGAATCACTGGTTGTTAGCGGCTGCAAAAGGCTGTAATTTCATCTTTAGTCGGCAAAGCCGGAATGCCTCCCATTTTTTGCACGCACAGGCCGCCTGCGGCGTTGCCGTATTCCAAAGCTTTGCAGACCAATTCTTCTGTTATGTCATCCGGCGTTTGGATGGCGGTTTCCATCAAGATCCGAGCAAGGAAGCTGCCCCAGAACGCGTCGCCTGCCCCGGTAGCGTCTATCGCGTGTACTCTGTGCCCACGGACAATCCCCTCTTTACCGTGAAAGAAATATTTGGCGCCTCGGGAGCCTAACGTTTCGATGACGACGGCAATATGATGTTGATCCATAAACTGAGGGATATTCTGTTCGCCTCCTACGAAATCTAATTCTTCTTCGGAAATTTTTAGAAAATCCACATACTGCAGTATGGAATCCACCTCTTGTTGACAGGCCTGTTGATTTTCCCAGACAGTGTCCCGGTAATTGACGTCAAAGCTGACCAGCTTGTCACATTCCTTGGCGCGTTTTAAGGCATATTTTGTGGCGTCGCGTTCCGGATTTTGCGACATACCAAAAGAACCGGCGTGAACGAGCCGTGTGTTTTGCCAATCGACCGCGTCGACATCAGAGGATGCCAGGAGCATATCGGCGCCCGGTTTGCGGGCGAATGTAAAGGAACGTTCTCCGTTTTCATAGAGTGTGACAAAGGCAAGCGTCGTTACGGCTTCGTTGGTCAGCTCCGGGCAGAGTACGTCTACGTTTTCGTCCTGTAACGTCTGTTTGAGAAAGCGGCCAAAATCATCATTTCCGAGCTTTCCGAGAAACCCGGTTGTTAAGCCGTTGCGCGCCATAGCGATACAGGCGTTGGCAGGCGCCCCTCCCGCATTGCGAATATAGCTGGCAGGCTGTTGTCCGGGGGTAAAATCGATCAGCATTTCACCAATAAAAATTGCATCCATTGTAAAACCTCCTGTTTTGATATGATACGTCTATTATAAAAAATTTGGCGTCAAAAAACAATTGCAGTTTTTTTGATGTTGGGGGGTGGTTTTATGATCGTGGACAAACAGGATAATTTTTGGAAAACGATCCATACTATCAGGTAAAAACGGGCAGGAAGGATTACGGATATGAATTCGATTTGGACGAAAACAACTGATTTGCCGGAGTTTCCCACTTTGCCGGGAGATAAAAAAACGGATGTGTTGATTATTGGCGGCGGCATGGCCGGGATTTTATGCGCATATTTTTTGCAGGAGAGAGGCGTGCCTTATATTTTGGCCGAAGGCGGCCGTATCTGTTCGGGCGTCACGCAGGATACGACGGCCAAAATCACTGCGCAGCACGGTCTGTTGTATGCCGATCTGCTGCGTCGGGAGGGCGTTGAAAAAGCCAGAATGTACTTAAACGCAAATCAGGAAGCAGTGAGAAATTATGCCAGACTCTGCGAGGGAATCGAGTGTGATTTTGAAGAAAAAACGTCGTATCTGTATTCTGTGGACGACAGAAGGAAGCTTGAAGAGGAAGCGGACGCGTTGCAGCGGCTCGGTTATACGGCCAGGATTTCGGAAACGTCCGCTCTGCCATTTCAAACGGCAGGAGCAATTGGCTTTGCGCATCAGGCGCAGTTTCATCCGTTAAAATTTGTGGCGCAGATTGCACAAAAGCTGTCTATTTATGAAAATACGTTTGTAACCGGTTTTCGGGATCATACCGCTATTACCGACAAAGGGAATATTATATTTAAGAAATTGATTTTTGCGACGCATTTTCCAATCGACAACAAGCATGGTATGTACTTTATGAAAATGTATCAGGAACGTTCTTATGTGATTGCGCTGTCTGGCGCTCCGCAGGTGGAAGGTATGTATATGGATATCAATAAAAGAGGCTTGTCGTTTCGCAATTATCGGGATTTGCTGCTGTTTGGCGGCGAGTCGCACAGAACCGGAAAGGACGGCGGCAAATGGCAGGCGTTAAGGGAGAAGGCGGGGCGGTTTTATCCGGATGCCCGTGAAAAATATGCCTGGGCAGCGCAAGACTGTATCACATTAGACGGCGTTCCATATATCGGAGCATATGCGTTAGGTCTGCGGGACTGTTTTGTGGCGACTGGATTTAATAAATGGGGCATGACCTCTTCCATGGTGTCGGCAGCAATTTTATCCGATATGGCAACCGGCGTGCAAAATCCGTATCAGGCGGTTTTTTACCCTTCCCGACGCATGAAAAAACTACAGTTACTAATCAACGGCTGGGAAGCGTTGACCAGTCTGCTGACGCCGTCCAAAAAACGTTGTCCGCATCTTGGCTGCGCTTTAAAATGGAACCAGGCGGAACACAGTTGGGACTGTCCCTGTCATGGATCGCGTTTTGACAAAAACGGAAGAGTCCTTTGCAATCCGGCCAATGGGGATTTAACAAAACGGGATGTTTAAGTCAAAGGAAAGGATTGTTTTGACGGGGTTAAGCGGTTCTAAGGCCTCCGATCTGGTCGTATCAGACAGTCGCATTTTTTCTTGTCTTTCACACTAAATTCTGATAAAATAAAATAGGTTTCTATATCATCAGTGAACAAAGGGATATACGCCTATCAGAAGAAAAGCAAGGAGAGCATCCAATGAATGAACAAAAAAAACAAAAGCAGAGGGAGCAGATGGCGCAGGCAAGGCGTCAGATGGAACGCAGAGAGAAGATTTTTGCGGAATATCCGGAAATAAAGATGTTTGTGAAAAGAAAAGAATCGTGTTTAAAATTCTTGCTTCTGTTCGGCGCGATCTTATATGCATTGAGAGCCGTTTTGATCCAAGGAATGACAGGGGGATCCACAGGGGCCATGATATTTGGATTTGTCATGGGATACGGTCTTTATTTTGTTTTGCTTTTGGCCTGTATGTCGCACCAGTTCAAGGTGTCGGCATTTTCCGGTATTTTATGTATTGTCAATTTTATTTTAAATTATACAAGAGGACTGCAAAAGATTTCCGCATACGGCAATCCATTGGATATTTATCGGGAAGCGTTCAAGGCGCAGCCGTTGGCGGCAATATTGGATTTGAGTCCGCTTTTGTTTTTTGCATTCATCTGTATCGTTGTTTTATGGCTGCTCTTAGTTCCAAAAAACAGACGATTCGCTATGCAATATGAAGAGCTGTTAAAGGCATCAACATGATGGGATCTGATATCAAAGGAGAAAAAGTATGTCTATAGAAAAAGTAAAAACATATTTTAAACAGTACGGAATGGAAGCGCGGGTTCGGGAATTTGACGTATCCAGCGCCACGGTTGAACTGGCTGCTGCGGCGCTGTGCTGCGAGCCGCAGAGGATTGCCAAATCGCTGTCCTTTTTGGTGGAAGGCCGTTCGATTTTAGTCGTAGCCGCCGGGGACGCCAGAATTGACAACCGTAAATACAAGGCTGAATTTGGCGCGAAAGCTAAAATGCTGACGCAGGATGAAGCGGAGGATTTGATTGGCCATGCGGTAGGCGGCGTATGTCCATTTGCGTTAAACGATGGCGTGGAGGTATATCTGGACGTGTCTCTCAAGCGTTTTGAAACGGTTTTTCCTGCCTGCGGCAGCGCAAACAGCGCCATTGAGCTTACGATTCCAGAGCTGGAAGCGCATTCTGGTTTTTTAAAGTGGGTTGACGTTTGTAAAGGGTATGAAACGGAGTCATAAGATAGAAGCCGATTTGCTGCATCCATTACCGGGCGATGTGGTTTAGTTTACTTTTACCGTAACGGTCATACGCGCTTTGACGCCGTCCTCTTTTGCGTAGATATAAGCTTTGCCGCAGCCTTTGGCATAAATGGTTCCGTCTGGATCGACGGAAGCGACATTGGCGTTAGAGCTTTGGTATTCCGGCTTGTTTTTGGAAGAGACCTTCGCTTTTGCCTGATAGCTTTGTCCGGGTTCCAGCGTTACGCTTTCTTTTGGAAAAGAGATTTCGGGTTTTTGAACGATGACTTCACAGGTTTTGCTGACGCCGTCAACTGTGGCGGTAATGATGGCCGTACCGTGCTTGACGGCGGTTACGGTTCCGTTGTTGTCCACAGTGGCGACGCTTTTTTTATTGCTTTTCCATTTGGGGGCGTGTTTGGATGAGGAAGTGACGGAAAGCTTGACTTTCCCTTTGCGATAAAGCGAGACGGAGCTTTTGTTTATTTTCACCTTTGGCTGTTTGACAGTGACCTTGCAGCTTGCAGAAGTTTTGTCGGCAGACACGGTTATGGTCGCAGTTCCGGCTTTCTTTGCCAGAATAACGCCCGTTTCGCTTACGGATGCAATGCTTGATTTACTGGATTTGTAAGTGACCGGATGATTGGTAGACGTGGCGGCTTTTAATTTTACGCTATAGCCGATTTCGAGAGAAAGGCTTTTTGCGCTTAATTGGATGTCCGTTTGATTGACCGTGATTTTACAGCTTGCTTCGCCGTTTTTGATTTTGGCCGTGACCGTTGTGGTTCCGGCTTTTTTTGCGGTGATTTTGCCATATGTGTTGACGGAAGCCACGCTTTTATTGCTGGATGAAAAGGTGGGTTTTTTGCCGGTGGACGTGACTGCAATCAGGTAGTGTTCGTCTCCGATATTCAGCGTTTTGGAATAGGTATTTAATACGACAAACGCGTAGTCGGATAGCGATGCGGATACCGGGACAGTCCAAAAACCGGAAATAAAAAGTATGGAAATCATACAGAATACAATCAGAGCTGCTTTGATAGATTTGTAGTTGTGTGACATAGAATTCCTCCATTTTTGAAATGGTAAGGATGCGTCACTGCAAATCGGCTTGGATATTAATGTAGCATATCCATGCGGGTTTGTAAATAGGGAAAATGACTGCGCTTGCAATTTTTTTTCGAATACGGTAGTATGAGGGCAAATCATCGAAAAACAAAAGGGGTGGATCGATTTGGATATGAAAATTAAAATCATGCTGGTAGAGGATGATGAGGCTTTGGCCAATGAAATCAAGCAGTTTTTGGAAAAATGGGGATATCAGGCAGTGACGGCCAGGCGTTTTGACGACATTGTATCGGAGTACGCGTCGCATATGCCGCATTTGGTTTTCATGGACGTCAATTTGCCCTATTATGACGGCTTTTATTGGTGTAAAAAAATCCGCGATATTTCCGATGTCCCGATTCTTTATATCAGCAGCCGAAGCGACGATAAAGATAAAATTATGGCCATTGCCCAGGGTGGGGACGATTATGTGGAAAAACCCTTTCATCTGGAATTGTTAAAAGCCAAAATGGAAGCGGTTCTGCGCAGAACCTATCAATATAGGGTTGTCGGACGCAGGCATTTGGGAGGGGATCTGTATTTTGAAGAAGAGGATTCCGCTATTGTGTTTCAGGGCGGGAAGCTGGATTTGACCAAATCGGAGAAAAAGATTATTTCTAAATTGTTGGAACAAAAACCGCGGGTGGCCACGCGGGAAGAGCTGATGATGGAGCTGTGGAGCACGGATGAATTTGTATCGGACGGTACGCTGACGACGATGATCTGTAGATTGAGGAATAAACTAAAAGAGGCTTGCGGCAAAGAGGTAATATGCACGAAGAAAGGTCAGGGATACTATATTACATGAATGACTGGAAAAAGATGAAATTATATTTTTTATTCTGTTTCTTTTTATGCTTGTCCTATAACCTCTATTTTATCTATTTGCTGCCGGACGTAAATCCGGGGTATTTATGCTATCTGGATTTTCTGCTTGGAATCTGCGGACTGTTAATTTGGGGAATTGGGTATTGGCGCTATCGAAAAAAGCAGGCCAGAAAAAGAGAGCTTTTAAAACAGCAGACGGTCATCTATTCGGAGTTTCCGGATATGGAAGGTTATGAGATTGCAGAGCATGACGTCCGGGTATTAAACGAGCAGCTAGAGGAACAGTTTCGCGCCAATTGTGATTTGCAGGATTATATCGCCAAATGGTGTCATGAGGTGAAAATTCCGCTTGCCGCCAGTCTGTTGATGAATCAAAAGATTGAGGATGGCAAACTGCGTTTTCAGATGCAGGAACAGCTTGAGCGCGTCAGTCAGCAGCTCAATGCCGCCTTACTCGGCTGTAAGGTGCAAAGCAGTTTGTTTGATATTCAGATCAAATCCGTACATTTACCGGAATGTGTCCGAACCTCGATCCGCAATAACCAGTTTTTTTTAATCAAAAGCCATTTTCAAATGGAGATAGACGTAGAAGACGTGCAGGTCTATACGGATAAAAGCTGGCTGGTCTATGTGCTGGATCAGTTGATTGGCAATGCCATCAAATATGTGCGGGAGGCGGCTGTATTAAAAATTTGGAGCAGACAGGCCGACGGTATGGTGCGGCTCTTTGTCGAGGATCATGGCGAAGGCATTCGGGAAGCGGATATTCGCCGTATTTTTGAAAAAGGTTATGTTGGGAGCAGCCATCACAATGGAAAATATAAATCCACCGGAATGGGACTTTATATGGCGGCGCAAATGATAGAACGATTAGGGCATCAGATTACGGTAGAAAGTCAACCGTCAGAGTATACGCGGTTTATGATTGAAATGACGCAGAACCTTACGCTTTTGTAATATTAGAAACTGTTTTGTAATGTCAGTGTCAGGATTTTTTTCATGCCCTCCCTTATAATATAGCGTGTTAGGAGGACGAATCTATGAATGGAAAAAAAGTAGTGGAAATTAAAAATTTGGTCAAAAATTATGGCGTAAACGGCTTTTGTACAACCGTGTTAAAAGGAATTAGCCTGGAAATCTGCAAAAATGATTTTGTGGCGATTATGGGGCCAAGCGGTTCGGGTAAGACGACGTTACTCAATATCCTTTCTACCATTGATCAGCCGACGCAGGGCGCGGTTTTTTTAGACGGGGTGGATATTACAAAAATTTCCAATAAAGAACTGTCTAAAATGCGCAGGGATAAAATAGGCTTTATTTTTCAGGATTATAACCTGCTGGATACGATGACCTTACAGGACAATATCGCGCTGCCCTTGTCGTTAAACGGGGCGTCTGGAGAGGAATGCATCCGAAAGACGCAGGAGCTTTGCCAGATGTTTGGGTTAAGCGGTCATTTGCGAAAATACCCGTATCAGTTGTCCGGCGGGCAAAAGCAGAGGGGAGCGGCCTGTCGTGCGTTGATTGCCAATCCGGAGATCATTTTTGCCGATGAACCGACCGGGGCGTTGGATTCCCGTTCCAGCAAGGAATTGCTCGAAAGCTTAAAGATGGTCAATGACAGCGGTCGGGCAACGATTTTAATGGTGACGCATGACGCGTTTAGCGCGTCTTACGCCAAGGACGTATATATTTTAAGCGACGGACAGATGCAGTGCAGGCTGAGCAAAGGAAGCGACCGCCGGGAATTTTATGATAAAATCATCCATATGCAGGCCGCTATGGGAGGTGACTGTTTATGAGTATGATGAATTTGGCGTGGCGGAATTTTAAAAGCAGTTTTAAGAATTATCTTGCAGTGATACTTTCGCTGTCATTTACGATTCTTGTTATTTTTAACTTTCAGAATCTTTTGGATTCCGATATGTTTGCCCTATTGGGGAAACAAAATGGGGAACGCATTGATATGCTGGTGCAGACAGTTTCTTTTGTTTTGGGATGTTTTATGTTTTTCTTTCTCTGGTATGCAACCAATGTATTTTTGACTACGCGGAAAAAAGAAATCGGCATCTATGTCTTTATGGGGTTGACGAATCAGAAAATTGCCTGGCTATATACGATAGAAGTGACGATGATTGGATTGTCGTCGCTTGTGCTTGGCATCGTATTTGGAATCCTGACCGCTCAACTGTTTCAGATGATCCTGTTGGCAATTTCAGATCTTTCCGTTTCGTTTTCGTTTCATTTTGCCCTGCGGCCGGTATACAGGACAGCGGGGGGATATCTGGTCATGTATCTGGTTTTTGTTTGCAAAGGGTATGTCAATCTGGTAAGAAGCAGCGTGCTGGACATGATATCCGCCATCAGGCAAAAAGAATATGTCAAACAAAACGTTTGGCTGCTGTTTGTGAAGTCGGTTGCAGGCGTTAGCATCCTGTTTTTCGGGTATTATATGGCCGTTAAGGAAGGCGGGCAGGAAGTGATGGGGAATGTATTGGCCGCAGTGGCGCTGGTTGTCATTGGCGTATATCTGCTGTTTGGCGGTTTTCTGCCGATGTGTTTTTTAGGTCTGGCCAAAAAGAAAACGTTTCTCTATCGCAAACAGCGGACGCTTTGGATCAATCAGGTGATTTTTCGTATGAAAAGAAATTACCGTACCTATGCCATGACCTGTATATTGATGCTGTGTTCGGTTACGGCATTGGCGACAGGATTTGCGATGAGGAGCCGTTACGATGCGATCGTGCATTTCCGGAATACCTATACGTACCAGTTTTTATGCGGTCAAAAGGGTTTGGACGCTAAGGTGCGGCCATTGATTGAGCAAGACAACCAGATTGCATACAGCGCTCAAATACCAATACTGCTGTTGGACGCCGATCTGGTCAAAACACGGTTTGCAGAAAATGGATATGCCCTTCTGTCCTATTCAAAACTTCGGGATTTGGCCAAAGCCTCCGGGTTGGAGTTTACGCTTACCGAGCCAAACGATCGGGAAGTCGTCAAGGTGTCCAAGCTGCATATGCTGTCGTTGCTTACCGATCGTTCTCATGAGACAGTAACCATAAATGGAACGGTTTATGATCAAGTCGTTGAGACTACCGTGCCGTATTTGGGATATTTTCAGGAACTGATGAGTTTTTATTTGGTCAATGACGACGAGTATCAACGTTTGCTGCCCTTGGGTGAGGAACAGTGGAGCTATCATTATCAGATCCGGGATATCAATAATTTTGCCGCTTCCAAAGAGGCGTTGGATACGTTACAGGACGATATGGCGGGAGAGAAGATTGCACGGGTTACGATCGATCCAAACAGCAGCGATATCGAATGGATTAAAATGATGTATACGATTTGTATCTTTCTGTTTATGGTATTTGTGTTGGCAAGCGGAAGCATTTTATTTATGAAGCTGTATCATGATGCTTTTGAAGAACAGGAACGATGCCAGACGCTAATCAAGTTGGGAGTCGCGAAAAGAACGTTAAAGAAATCGTTTTCTCATGAACTGCAAATTGCATATGGTCTGCCGTTTGCTGTGATGGCAGTATCGGCCTATTTTTCGGTTCATGCTTTGGAAAAGATGATGTATACAAATTTGATATTGATATATCTTAGGAGCGTAGGCGTTGTCTTTCTGTTATTATGTTTTTTTTATGTGTTATCAACAAGAATCTATGCAAGGAATGCCGGTATAAAATAAAGAAAAATAGTGTTATTTTTTGACAGGACTTTATATAAAAAATGTAGAGATAAAGTAAAAAGTAAGAAAAAAATAAAAAAAGTTGCACAAAATTTAGAAAAACCCCTTGACAATTCTCCGTTTTTTGTTATTAATAAAGGGTATTAACTAGCTGGTTCAAATCAAAAGTATAAGGAGGTAAACGTGGCCATTATACGGAGAAAATTGACAAGGAGCGAAGAACAGATGATGGATATTTTTTGGTCCAGTGATGTGCCGTTGACGACTGTAGATATTGTCAATATGCGGGTAATAGATACCTGGGGCAGTGGTTTGGTGCACAATATCGTACGCTCCTTAGTAAAAAAGGGGTTTTTAGAGGAATGTGGGATGGAGCGCTATAAGACGCAATATGCCCGCAAATTGAAAGCGACATTTACTAAAGAGGAATATATTGCCAAGCTAATGGTTTTGAAATTTGGAGAAAAATTTGCTTTCCCCAAAATGCTTTCCGCTATGGCAAAGGAAAAAAAGGCGCGAGAGAAAGAAGAAATGATAGAGGAGCTTGAGGAAATTATCCGCCAGCTCCGGGAACTGGCGGCCAAAGAGGTTGCAGAGGAACAACAGCGTAGCGTCTCCACGTGACGGCGTCCGTTCGAGGGGGCAGACTTTTGGTTTATTCCATAAGAAAATCATATATCAAAAATAATGACAGGGAGCTGCTTTAAGAAAGGCAGCTCTCTTTTTGGAAAAATGGGGTGATACGGGGAGGTATTTGCTGTATAATGAAAGGAATAAACCAGAAGTTATATGGAGGATAGAAGGATGGACGTACAAAAAAAGAAACGAAAATATATCATTGCCCTAGTATGCTATAGTGTATGTCTGGCAGTGGCGTTTTGTTTTATGGGGTATCAAATTGCAAAACGCCGGTTTCAGCAAAACGCTTCTTTACGCTCGCAGACATTTTATGCTGTTGTTACGGATATCCAAGATCATAGATTTACGATACAAGGTCTGGAAATCAACGATATCAACTACCGTGGCGCGTTTTGCTTTTCCGTAACAGAAGAAACGACGATAGAATGGAGGAGAACTGCAATTACGGTGGATGATTTGAATATTGGCGATCAGATAGCAGTTTCTTTTGCCGGAGATGTGCTCGAAACATATCCTGCACAGCTAGAGTCGGTTGATGTGATCCAGTTGTTGGATGATGAGATATAATGGCGGCCTCTTCCTTTCCTCCGATACGAAAAGTCTTTCTTTTTTCCAGTGATTCCTATATAATAAAAATCAAAGATATCCGTTGTGACTGCCCAATATGGATCACGATACGTCATGGCGGAAACGGATGGACAAAAAGGAGAACAGGATCATGGGAACTCGATTAGAAGTATGCGTGGATTCCGTGGAGTCTGCGGTGATTGCACAGGAGGGAGGCGCCGATCGGCTGGAGGTCTGCGCCAATTTGGTTATTGGAGGGACGACGCCGGGCGTAAGCCAGTTTAAGCAAATTCGCCGGGCGTGCGATATGGAATTAAATGTCCTGATTCGCCCCCGGTTTGGCGATTTTCTATATACGGAGGCGGAATTTTGTATGCTGGCCGAGGACATTGAGCTGTTTCGGGAACTGGGAGCGGACGGGGTGGTAGTCGGATGCCTGAAACCGGACGGCCATTTGGATATCGAGCGGATGCGCATTTTACGAGAACGGGCAAAGGACGTCCATATGACTCTGCATCGGGCGTTTGACGTCTGTCAGGATCCGGAACGGACATTGGAAGAAGCCGTTTTATTGGGTATTGATACGATTTTGACCTCCGGCCAGAAGGCAAACTGCATGGAAGGGAAGGAACAGATCCGGCAATGGATATTACAGGCCAAGGATCGGATAGAAATTCTGGTAGGAAGCGGCGTCAATGCCGAGGTCATTCGTCGATTGAGAGAGGAAATCCAGGCATCTAGTTTCCATATGTCCGGAAAACGGATTTGTGAAAGCGGTATGATCTATCGAAACAGCCAGGTCAATATGGAGATTCCAGGCTTGAATGAATTTGAAATCTATCGCACAGACAAAAAAGAAATCGAGCGGGCAAGGGAGGCTTTGGATTACGGATTATGATTTATCTGTTGACTGCTTCCTATTGTGAAGCCAGTGCATGGATTGTGCATTATCGATTAAAAAAAGATACCGGGCAAACCCGTTTTCAGGTATTTGAAAATCAGGACGCAGGCATACGCCTTGTCATTACCGGGGAAGGGGGAATCGCCGCCGCCGTTGCGATAGGCAGCATTGGCACACAATATCGGGCAGGCGCGGAGGATTTTCTGATCCATATCGGTTTTTGTGACAATACGCTGCCGGGGAAAACGCCTGCTTCCGCTCTTTTTTTATGTAATCAGATATTGGAACAGGAGACAGGCAATGTGTATTATCCGGATATCCTGTATCGTCATCCATTTCAGGAAGCGTCGGTGTGTTCCGGGATAACGCTGCCGTCTCAGGTACGATGCGAGGAGCCGATTAGGCGGCTGTACGATACGCAGGCAGCGGCGATTTATCGGGCGGGCAGTTATTTTTTCGGGCCGCATCAAATGATGTTTTTGAAGGTGACGCCAAAGAGCGGCCAAACAGCCGTTGATACGCCGGAAGCGATCAAAAGCCTGATCGGAATCCATACGAAGCCGGTTGCCGCGTATATTGCCCGTCTAAAAGCCGCAGGGCAAAAAGAGGAACGACAGGAGCCAGTATCCGGGGATCTTTTGGAAACGCTATGCCGGGATCTGTATTGCACGAAGGCAATGTCCCTGTCTTTAGAACAGCACATCCGTTATTGTATGCTTGCAGGGATCGACTATCGGAATCGAATTGACGGCCTCTATCGGGAACATAAGCTGCCATGTAAAAATAAAAGAGAGGGAAAACGCTGCTTTGAAGAACTTAAACAGAAATTACTATAATCCGTTTTTTTCTCATATTTATGTAGAGCATGAGGTGATGGAGCATCCGCGAGCCAGGCGGATTTTGGACAGGTTTGCAGGGGCGCAGATTATTGAAATTAGCCATTATAAAGATGTGTTCTGCCGGAAAGGGCAAAACGCAGCCTTGCAGCATCGGTCACAGAAGCTGATTGTAGCTAAGAAACAGGGCAGCCTGCTTTATCGTGGGGCGTTGCCCTGCCAGAGCTTTGGGAATGAGCATTTTTATTATACGTCCTGTGTGATGAACTGTATGTATCACTGTGAATACTGTTATTTAAAGGGGATGTATCCTTCTGGCAATATTGTGATATTTGTCAATTTAGAGGATTATTTTTGCGAGGCGCGCCGGATGCTTGCCAGGCATCCGGTATACCTTTGCATATCCTATGATACGGATCTGTTGGCGTTTGAGCATATGACAGGCTATGTAGCGGAATGGCTCAAGTTTGCCAAAGATCAGGAAAATCTTACCATGGAAATTCGAACCAAATGCGCCAATCGTGGATTGTGGAGCCGGATGCCGGCGATTCAAGGCGTTATATATGCGTTTACGTTGTCGCCGCAGGCTGTGATTGACGCCTTTGAATATGGTACGCCGTCTTTGGAACAGAGAATTGCCTGCGTGGCCGAAGCAATGCAACATGGGTTGGCAGTGCGGCTTTGCTTTGATCCGATGTTGTATTGTCCGGATTGGGAGCTGCATTATGGCGTGATGTTGGAACAGATTTTTGCCCAAATTCCTATAGAGAGACTGGCAGACGTCAGCGTCGGGACATTCCGCATATCCCAGGATTATCTGAAGAAAATGCGCCGACAGGAGCCATATTCCGCAATTGTGCAATTTCCATATCAAAATGACGGGGGTATCTGCCGGTATCCCAAGGCGCTGAGCGGGCGGATGGAAAAGTATCTGACCGATCGCCTGAAAACATATCTTCCGGCTGAAAAAATATTTGTTTGGGAACAGGAGGATTCTTAGATGCATACGGCAATTGTGACCGGGGCGTCTTCCGGCATTGGCCTGGCAGTCAGTCATACGCTCTGTAAACTTGGATATGAAGTGTTTGGGATTGGGAGAAATTTTGATACGCCGGAATTTTTGGCGGAATCATTTCCAAAGAATCAATTTCATGCGGTGGTCTGCGATATGTTGGATACGCAGAGACTAATCGATGTCGTCAAACAGATTTTGGCGCAGCGGACGCCGTATCTTTTAGTCAACAATGCAGGCGTTGCGTATTATGGTCTGCATGAGGAGCTCAATCCCCAAAAGATACAGCAGATGGTGCGGATCAATCTGGAAGCTCCGCTGATTTTGACCCAGATGCTGCTGCGCGGTTTCAAAAAGCAGGGCGGGTATCTGATTAATATCGCTTCCGTGACAGCAAATGGATCCAACCCGCATGGCTGCGCCTATGGCGCCACAAAAGCAGGGTTGGCCAGTTTTTCCCACAGTCTGTTTGATGAGGCAAGAAAATATGGGGTTAAGGTAATTACAATCTTCCCGGATATGGTAAAAACCAACCTCTATCGGAACGCGGATTTTAACGAAGGCGAGGAAGTGGCTTCGTATTTACTGCCTCAGGAGGTGGCGCAGGCAGTCGCCTATGCCCTAAGCCAGAGAGACGGGATGTTGGTATCCGATTTGACGTTAAAGCCGCAGCTTCATCGTATCAAACGAAAGCCTTCCCGCCGGTCGTCATAGGCGTGGCAAATTCGGCATAGCCTGATGTTTTTTGATCGGAAGCGCCAATATTCCTGGGAAAAAGCAGTATTCGACATATTTGGCGGAAAAAGAATGCGCATAATTCCTTTATTTGGAATACACTACTATATGGCGGTATCCATTTTTACGGGCAAAAATTACTGACAGTAAGGACGGCCAAAAAATATATGCTGGAGGTATGAGATATTGAAAAAAGGCAATTGGATCATTTATATCAGTACGATCTTTGCGTTGGCGGTGGCGATCCTGTTCTTTTTTAACTGGAATCCGGAGAACCTTTTGCGCAGAGCTGATGCGCCGGTGACGTTAAAGGACATAGAGCAGGATCAAGCGAAAAATTATACCGGAAAGGAGGCGGGCGCGGATATTCCCAGGCTGTCCGGGGCGGAAGACTTTGCGGATATGATGTACCGTTTTGGATATGCTACGGCAGAACCTGTCGGTATTGTGTCAACAGGCGTTTACACATTGAAGCCATGGGTAAATCCCAATGAAAGCCGTAGGATTAACGGACGCATGACAGTGGGAAAACGTAAAAAAGAGATCATTACATCCATACTGGATATGCAAGAGGACTATAACCAATATTATCTGCTAAAACTGCCGGATCATACTTACATATTGGCTCAGATACCGCCAAACGAAGCCGCTGCGTTAAAAAAGGGGAAGTCGGTTACGCTTCCGATTGGACAGAAAACAGGACTTACCAATACGGCGCGCGGATATCTGACAGAGATTTGTGAGGAATATGGCGTGGCCATGAATGGCGTGCTTTATACCTTTGACGATGCATGGTATGATACCTATTATTATGTATTGTTTTTTCTGCGTTTTGGGGCGGCTGCCATCATTTTTTTCGCAATTTCTGTTGGATTTGCACTGTTTTGGGAACAAATACTGAAAAAATTGAAAAAAAGTAGCTAAAATTGACCATTCTATGCTATAATTTGGAAGGTGATTTAACAAAAATTTTCACAGCATAATAAGCCGGGCTGTGGTTAAGGAGGATTTGAAGGTGGGTAATCAATTAGTATGGCAGGATCGTTTTAATATTGGCGTGGATGTGATTGACAAAGAACACAGAAAATTGTTTAGTATTATGAACAGGCTGATGATGTACCGCGATAAGGAGTCAAAAAGCCAATGGGTTTGTCAGGAAGGGGTTAAATATTTTAAAGACCATGCCATGAAACATTTTGCAGAAGAAGTCTACATGGCGTCGATTGATTATAAAGGATTTGAGATGCATAGGCGTCTGCACGATAATTTTCGGAAAGAGACGCTTCCGGCGTTGGAAAAGGAATTGGTAAAGTCTGGGTATTCTCTGGAAGCAGTCAATCATTTTCTGGGCGTGTGCGCCGGATGGCTGATCGGGCATACTCTGACGGAAGATCGCGCGATTGTTGGAAAGACAGTGAGTAAATGGGTAGGCCTATTGCCGGAAGAACAGCAAAAAGCGATGCGGGATACGATTATCCAGCTGGTGCATGAGATGTTTTGCCTGGATGCGCGCGTGTTAAGCGAGCATTACGGCGGGGAGAAGTTTGGAACGGGTATTTATTACCGTCTCAACTACGAAACGCAGCAGGGAGAAAAATGGGAAGTTATTTTGATTTTTGAAGAAAAACTGTTGATTGGCACCGTTGGCGAGATTATGGGCGTGCAATCCAATACATTAGACGCTATGTTGATGAATGCGACCAGATATACGGCGCAGCAGTTTGTAGGGCGTATTCTGGAACACTTTCCGTCAGACGACGCCTATGAGCTGAAAGAAGAAAATCTGATGACCTACGAGCGGTTTCAGAGGTTCTTTGAAAAGGAAAATCCGCAATGCAGTCTTTTGTTTGATACGGGAGCCGGTTATTTTGCATACTGCGCTATGGCGCCGCATCTGCTCCAAAGCGGTGTGGGAACGTCGATTAAAATAGAAAATGCAGTGACGGAAGTCTCAAGTTACTTAAAGAAAAATCATGGAAGTAAAAATAAAAAAGTCTTGATTGTGGATGATTCCAAGCTGGCTTTGCATGCAATCAAACAGCTTTTGGAGAAGGATTATCAGGTTTCGCTTGCCCAGTCGGGAATGTCGGCCATTCGGAGTATTACGTTAGATCGGCCGGATTTGGTTTTATTGGATTATGAAATGCCAGTCTGCGACGGCAGGCAGGTATTGGAGATGATTCGCGCCGAGCCGGATTTTGCAGATATTCCGGTTATCTTTTTGACCGGCAGCGTAGACAGAGAACGCGTTGAAAAAGTCGTGGCTTTAAAACCTGCGGGATATTTGTTGAAAACGATGAATCCGGAAGATATTAAAAAAAATGTGGATGATTTTTTCGAGAAAAGGAAATAATAGGAAAAAGGCGCTGTCAGTTCGTGGCAGTGTCTTTTTTTAATATACGAAACATACCCTTTGTTCACTGAGGGTACCATATGCGCCAATCACAGCCTGTCATCCTCGTACAGACGTTTTTGAACCCCCACATTGCCAACCTCAGGAATATATGATATGATAGCCACACTTTCTTGAACAAAAATAATATAAGGTGGTTTTATGAAAAAAATATTGATTGTCGAAGACGAATTATATCTAAAAAAAAATATCCAGGAGCTTCTCACCCGCCATGCCTATGAAGTCTTGGCGGCTTCTAATTTATCCGAAGCGATGTATTATGTTTTAAACGATTCCCAAATTGATTTGTTTTTACTGGACGTCTGGCTGCCGGATGGGGACGGGTTTACTTTATGTCAGAATATCCGCCGGCATAGCTTAAAACCCATTCTGTTCTTGACTGCCTGCGACGACGAGGAATCCATTGTCAAAGGCTTGAATTTGGGAGGCGACGATTATATTACGAAACCTTTTCGCGCTGCGGAGTTGATTTCCCGTATACAGGCTAATCTGCGCCGACAGGAATCTGTCGGTGCGGTGCGGATTTTGCAAAGCGGCGATATCAAATTGGATCCAAAACAGGGACGGGTATATAAGAACGGAAACGAGCTTTCGCTTGGAACAGTGGAATATCAGCTTTTGCTGATTTTAATGCAGAATGCCGGACGGATTGTAAAACGGGAGCAGTTTATGGAAAAATTATGGGACAGCTCCGGGAAATTTGCAGAGGATAATACGCTTTCCGTCAATATGAGCAGGCTTCGAAAGAAAACACGCATGGAATATATTGAGACAATCCGCGGTTTCGGCTATCGTTTTGTAAAGCCGGTCACGGAGACCTTGAAGTAGGGAGCGGGGGTATGGAATGAGAAAACAAGCAGAAAATATCCGTATGGCAGGTTTGGTTATCGGATTCCTCTGTATGATAGGCATTAGCTGCGCGTCGTATTGTATGATGCGAAATTCATTTATGACCATGCAGCAAAATATGATTGGAAAATTATATGGCAGGGATCCAAGGTTATGTGAGGAAATGGCTTTGTATTTGTTTGAGGATCATATTTTTTGGGAAACCTCCAAGGAAGGCGAAGCTGCGATGGTCGCAATGGGATATACAAAAAGAGGGTTCTTTTATCTGTTTCAAAACAGCGGCTGGACGCAGATTTATATTTGGGGGATTGTGTTACAGGTATTGGTCGCTTTACTGGTATTGGCCCAGCTCCTGTGGATGAGAAAGGAAAAGCGGGGCGAGGAAGCGGCGCTTGCCCTGGATATCAGCCGGGCTACCGTGCAGGGCGGGCGTCTGGAGGAGGGCAAGTATCGCTTTTTGGGCAATGCGGTGGCCGCTGAGATTTCCCATGCCTTAGAGATGCTCCAGGCCAAAGAAAAATATCTGTTGGAAAAAAACAGGCAGACGCAGGATTTTATTGAAAACATTGCCCATCAGATTAAAACTCCGTTAAGCTGTATTTCGATTTCTCTGGATTTGATGTTGGAAGAAGCCAAAGGGAAGCAGCGGGAGGCGTTGACAGAATGCTTTCGGTATTTGGACAGTATAGAAACGTTGATGAAGCGGCTGTTAAGCATTGGACGGATGGAGGCGGGCAAAATTATCATGCATAAAGAAGCGATTCAAATTGGACAACTGTTGGAGGATTGCAAAAGCACGCTGCCAGGAGGAGAAGAACGGGTTTGGATCGGTACAGACAGTCTGTACAGTGATACGGATGTATATTACGGCGACTATGAATGGCTGAAGGAAGCGTTTTTAAATATCATTAAAAATTGTATGGAGCATGATACAGGCAGTGAAAAAATCCGGGTCTGGTTTTCCAAGACGGCAGAAGGCAATAAAATAACGATACGCGATCATGGGGCAGGTATATTGGAACAGGATCTGCCTTTTATTTTTGACCGCTTTTATCTTCCCGAACGGGAAAAAAAATCCCATTCCGGCATTGGGTTAAATTTGGCCAGGCTGATTATTGAAAGGCATTTTGGCACGATTAAAGCCGGTAACCATGAAGAGGGGGGAGCTGTCTTTACCATTATCCTGCCTGTGTTTGCATTAAAAGATGAAAAGTTTTAGTTCTTGTCACTTTCCTGTAAGGTTGTTGTATTACAATGCGGACAAAGGGGGTAGGTATGTATGGGAATATTTTTACAATTTGTCCGTAAAGGATTAAACAGAAGAAAAAAAGAAATGCGGTTTGTTTCACTGGTTACGTTTATAGCCGTTTTCTTTATGTCGTCCATAGCTTTATTTCAGACGATTATGGACCGCTATCTGATGGAGACCAATTATCAGAATTATGGGGATTGGGTGTTATCGGCCGTCAAGGATTACCGGGATTTTTCCGTTTTGTTTTCGGAATTAAAGCATCCGTATTTTCAAGCGTCGGGCGTATGCGAAACCGGCGGGGAGCTTTTAGATCAAAATGACGAACCGTCCGGCGTATATATTGGTACGGCAGACGACACCGTTCGGGAGTTTGGGCATATTACGCTGTACGAGGGGGAATTTCCGGAAGCGGACGACGAGGTTGCAATGGATTTATCGTCCCTTTCGATATTGGGTTACAGCTATGAACTGGGACAGACTATTCGTATAGCCGTTCGGGAGGAAGATGAGATTGTAGAAAAAGAAATGAAACTGACAGGCACAGTCAAAAGCTTTGCCGCAAATTGGATGTATGCATGGGGGTATGGTCTGCCCAATTGTCTGGTAACGGAAGCGGGAATGGAGCAGATTGGCGCGCCGCTGTTTGCAACTTATTTTTACCAGTTGGACAGAGCCTATGAAAACCTGGATATGGAGGAGTTTACGGCCGCGTTTTTAAAGCCGGGCAATGTACGGATGTACAATAGCTATGTATATGAAAACCGTGTTTGGGGTTCGAAAAAAATGTTCGATGCAGTCAAGCTTTTGCTGCTGTTTATTGGAGCGTTAGCGGTAGGCTATCTGATGCTGTCGTATGTATCGCAGCGCAGGAGATGGTATTACAAGCTCCGCTGTGCTGGAGCGGATAAAAGGCAGCTCAAGGTTATGATTTTAGCGGAGGCGTTTTATGGGGCGTTTCCCTATGCGTTCCTTGGCGTGATTGCGCCATATGCGGCAGGCGCGGCTATCTGTTACGGCATCGCGGCTCGTATGCGGATCTCCTATTTTTTTGTGTTTTCCGTCAGAGATTTCTTGGGTCAGATGGGCGTAGCGTTTGGCATGATTTTGTTTGTGGTATTATGCGCGTGGATGGGCGTCCGGGACAAACGTTTGGGGCAAAACAGCGCGGCCGTTACGAAACGCCAGATTCGACGTTTAAGGCGGGACGCCGGAAAAGAACGGAATGTCGCGCGTATTTTTGTCAGAAGGCAGCGAAAGCTGTATCCATTTCGGCGGGCGGCGTCCGTTTTATTTTCGTTTGCCGTTTGCTTTTTGCTGACGCTTTGTCTGAATAAGATATACCAGGCGTCGGCGCAGTATGCGCAAATTAGGGAATATTGCCATGATTATATGGCGAGCAAGCAATATAAGTTTGAAAAGCTGGTGAAATTTAAAGACGAAGGATATGCTGGAGGCGAAAACCCATATGACGATATGTACGAAGGAATAGACGAAAATATTCAGCAGGAGATTGCGTCTTTAATCGGAATCGAACGGATAAGCTGGCAGATCAGGGATGAAACGCATATCCTGCAATGGGAACATAAACTAGACAGTCCGATCGAACAAAAAGTACGGGAAGTTTACGAAAATAACGGAAGCTACCTTCCCATTACCAAATTTCAATATTATGAACCTGGCGATGAGATTTTAAACGAGGCGCGAAAAGACTTTGAGCTGGACGGATTGGATGAGGAAGCTTTTTGGAATGGGGATGAAGTGATATTGATGCTGACAAACGAAGGAGGGTTTGGATATACGGCTTTCGATGGGGAATCGGTTCATGAAACGACTATACATCCAGGCGATATGGTGGAAATCGTAAGCGCGGAAGAAGAGCTTTATGTCCCTCTGGAGATGAAGGGACATGATAAACTGCCGGGACGGACTACAGTGAAAGTGGGAGCCGTTATTTACAATTCTTTGATGAAATGGAAAGATAGATTTGACGTTCTCTGCGACTATGGCGTCATTGGTTCCCAAAAATTAGCGGAGCGTGTAGCAAAGGCGGATCAAAAAACGCTGAATCGTAATTTTTTGAATGTGGATTTGAATCTCAATCAGTCGTTTGAATCTACGCAAAAGCGTCTGGTTTCGATCTTTAATCAGAATGGAATGATATATCGTTCCAATTCGGAAGAGCTGGTGCACGCGAGGGATCAATATATCCGTGAGCTGTGTATTTATGGCAGTCTGTTTTGTGCGATCTTGGTTATTTTTTTGCTGCTTGAGGTTCATTTTCAGGGTTTGTGGCATCAGTATCGTATGCGCGAATATCGTATGCTTCGTCAGCTAGGCATGAAAGAGAGGGATTTTTTTTGGATGTCCGTGAAAGAAAGCCTGGGAGAAGCCATTTTTATGCTTTTTAGTATACCTTTTAGCTACGGCGTATTGGTATGGGGTTTTTATCTGGGTTATAGAAAGAAGCAGGAGACCATTGGGGTGATTCAGTGGTCGGATAGCGTTGGAGATTATACGGCCGATATACGCCGTCTGGCATGGGATGATCTGTGCGCTTTTGCCCAGCCATGGCATATGTTTGCTTTTATCATGTTTTTGATTCTGCTGTTGGTTGGGATCTCGTGTCTGTCAGCAAAAAAAAATCGTAAAATGTAATCTTTGTCACTTCCCTGTAAGGTTTGGGCATTAAGATGATAACCATAGAAAGGGGGAAACACCATGGGTATGTTTTCAAAAATGATATTTCAAGGTTTAAAACGAAGAAAAAAGGAAATTCGATACGTTTCTGTGGTGACGTTTATTGCGGTGTTTTTTATGACGGCTATTACGTTGTTCCAGGAGATCATGGACAATTATCTGATGGAGACCAATTATCAAAATTATGGCGATTGGGTCTTGTCCGCTGTAGAAGATAGTCAGGCCAATGATGCGGCGTTTCAGGAGATTACGCATCCCTATCTGGCGGAGACCGGCGTATGTCGGACAGGCGAAAAGCTTTTGGATCAAAAAAATAATCCGAGCAATGTGTATGTTGGGACAGTGGACGCCAAATTACGCGTATTTGGAAATCTTGCGCTTTATGAAGGGAGTTTTCCAAATGAACCGGATGAAATTGCCATGGATCTGGTTTCGCTTGCCGCGTTGGGGTATAGCTATGAACTCGGGCAGACCATACGGGTAGCGGTTCAGGTTGAGGATCAGATCATAGAAGGGCAGTATCGTCTGACAGGGACGTTAAAAAGCTTTGCAGGGAATTGGAAGTATATGTCCAATTATTATTTGCCAAATTGCCTGGTAACGGAAGAGGGACTGAAAAAACTGCATGGGCCGTGTTATACGACGCATTTTTATCAGTTGGACAGGCGGTATGCGGATTTGGATATGGAAGAATTTGTTTATGCATTTTCCAGTTTGAATCCGATGATCACGTATAACAGTTATGTATATGAGAATCGTATCTGGGGTTCCAGGGAAATGTTTGGATCAGTGAAATTGATCCTGGCAGTGATTGGCGCGCTGGCGATAGGTTATCTGATGATGTCTTATGTATCGCAGAGACGACAATGGTATTATAGGCTGCGGTGTATGGGTTTTTCAAAAATGCAGATTCGTAAGATTGTTTTTTTGGAAGCGGTGTATGGGGCGTTGCCCTATGCGTTTGTC
>CAOJLW010000003.1 GCA_948438565.1 uncultured Lachnospiraceae bacterium
GCTTGGAAACAGGTTTGTCGGCGTGTCGGTACGGTACAGCATACGCACCATATCGGTAAAAATATTGTCCCGTGCAAATTCGGCGGGCCTTAAATGATGGCCGTTGGGATAGACGGTGGAAATAATCAGAAAAACGGTCATGCCAATAAATAAAAACGTGCAAAGCCGGTAATATTCGTCTTTATTTTTCAACATAAAATAGGCGATGGCAACGGCGATATAAGCGAACCATAAAAAATAGGGGACAATAAAATATTCGATAAACGGAATTTGATCATCAATCGTCATGTGTATAACATGGAAACGATTGGTTACAGTATCCTCCAGATAGGCAAACCAGGGGCAATAGATGGCAAAATACAGCAGTATCAGGCTGTGTTTGTATTTTTTGTAAAACGCGTGCAGTTTGTCTTTTGGAGTTAATTCTTGTACTTTTACAGCATTCACAACATTCACCCTTTATTTGATATTTCCTTTAATTATATTTGATTGACGTAAATTATAGCATGAGTATTTTTTTGTTACAATCCTATTTCATTTTTTTTAAGTAATTTTAGTAAATTCTTAAGAAAAAGGAAGGGCATAGATAGGGGAATTGGGCGAATGTCCTAATGGGAATTGGGATATTCGCCCATTTGACAAACCATAGGATGCCTGTATAATAAAAAATATCGAACAAAAAACGTCGGGCAGTATATCTTGTTATTAGGAATAGAAATCAAGTAGAAGGGAGATTTGGTTATGAACCAGAAGACAATGCCAAAAGCCGTTTCGGGAAAAAGGATTGCCATTTTGTTTGGGGTGATGCTTGCCTTGGCGATTGGCGTATATATTGGCATGGCCATATATTTCCGAAGTCATTTTCTGCCGTCCACTCGATTGAATGGGATTTCCGTGTCTGGAATGACCCAGCAAGAAGTGGAAGCGATGATTACGGAGGAGATTGACCGGTATGAGCTAAAGCTTACAACCAGAGGGGGGAAAGAGGAACGCATACGGGGCGTAGATATTTCTTTGAAGCCGGAATTTGCGGACAGCGTTTCGGGTCGGATTCGCGGGCAGAATGTTTTTGCATGGCCTGCGGCGTTTTTCTCGTCACAGACGTTTCAGGAAGAGACTGTGGTATCCTTTGATGAGGACGCTCTGAACGAAGCGGTAAACGGACTCGAATGTATGCAGAAGGAAAATCAGGCCGAACCAAAAGACGCCTACTGTTCCGCCTATTCAGACGCAGGGTATCAGATTATACCGGAAGAGCAGGGCAGTAAAATCAAAGAAAAAAAGCTGCGCAAGGCGTTAAAGAGCGCTATTCAAAATTTGGATCCCGCTTTGTCCTTGGAAGAGGAAAACTGTTACAAAAAGCCAAAGATCACCGCCGAGGATGAAGATCTAAACCGTTTGGCGGATACGCTGAATCGGTATACAGGCATGGAGCTGACCTATGATCTGGGTGAAAAAACACAAGTGTTAGACGGCAGTATTACGCATCAATGGATGCAGGTGGATGGAACGCAGGTTACGATTGACGAAGAGGCAGTGGCTGCATACGTAGACGAATTGGCGTCCGATCACAATACCGTATTCCGTGGACATACCTTAAAAACCTCGTATGGTCCGACGATCCGGATTGTCGATGGAGATTATGGATGGAAAGTGGATAAAGAAGGCGAAAAAGAGCAGATTCTAAAAGACATTGGAGCCGGGGAGTCTAAAAAACGGGAAATTATCTATGCACAGCGGGCGGGCAGCCATGGAGAAAACGATTATGGAGATACCTATGTGGAAATCAATTTGACGGCGCAGCATCTGTTTTTTTATAAGGACGGATCTCTGCTGGTGGAAGCGGATTTTGTGTCGGGAAATCTTTCCAAGAATTATGATACGCCGACCGGGATTTACGGATTGACCTATAAACAAAAGGGGGCTACTCTGCGTGGAGAAAACTATGCCTCCGATGTTACATACTGGATGCCGTTTTGTAATAATGTAGGTATGCATGACGCGGATTGGAGGAGCCGTTTTGGCGGCAGTATTTATAAAACAAGCGGCTCGCATGGCTGCATCAACCTTCCTCCAAGCGCGGCGCAGAAAATCTTTGAAAATATAGAAGAAGGAGATCCCGTGTTGGTCTATACGCTGGCCGGGAGTGAAAACCCGGCGGTTGTGGCGCAGGACGCCGCCCAGGTTGTGAATATGATCAACGGGATTGGGGAAGTCAGCCTGGAAAGCGAACCAGCGATTGTAGCGGCCAGGAAGCTTTACGGCTTCCTTTCCGAGGCGGGACAAGCCAAGGTGGCCAATTATGACGTTTTGGTGGCAGCCGAAGCGCAGCTTGCGGCCTTAAAGGCGCAGGCTGCCGCACAGGCGCCGCAGTAAGGAGGGATTATGTCGGATTCGTTTATTAGGACGAAGATGCTTTTGGGGGATGAGGCCATGGACAGGCTGGCCAAATCCCGCGTGGCCGTATTTGGCATTGGAGGCGTCGGGGGGTATGTCTGTGAAGCGCTTGTACGAAGCGGTATCGGTGCGTTTGATTTGATCGATCCTGACAAGGTGGAGCTGACGAATATAAACCGTCAGATTATCGCAACCCATCGGACGCTAGGACAATATAAAGTAGAGGCGATGAGGGAACGTATGCAAGATATCAATCCGGACGCAGACGTTCGGGTTTACCCATGCTATTTTCTGCCGGAGAATGCGGATGACTTTCCGTTTGTAGAGTATGATTATATGGTCGATGCCGTCGATATGGTTACGGCAAAAATTGCTCTGGCGCAAAAGGCGCAGGCATGGAAGATTCCGTTGATCAGCAGTATGGGAACCGGAAATAAGCTGGACGCCGGGGCCTTTCGGGCCGCTGATATCTATCAGACGAAAAACTGTCCGTTAGCCAGAGTGATGCGGCGGGAACTAAAAAAACGGGGCGTCCGCGAATTAAAAGTAGTCTATTCAGAAGAGCTTCCATTGCGTCCGGACGTCCCGGAGCGGATGCAGCAGGAGCTTGCCGGCCGCCGGGACATTCCGGGAAGCGTCGCCTTTGTGCCGCCGGCGGCCGGATTGGTATTGGCAAGGGAGGTAATTTTGGAATTAACAACGCGGTAAACGGGGCATATTATTTGTAAAAAATGCAAAAGGATACATTTTTTTTGAAAAGTAAGTAAAAATATCTTGTAAATCTATGTTTTACCGTTATAATCTTATTTGAAAAGAATCGTTTTCTAATGCAGAAAGGAGATACGACATGAATTATTTTATGAATACCGCGGTTGCACAGATGACAAAGCAGTTTTTGGCGAATAAACAGTAGGGGAGAAAAAGGATGAACAAACTAGAACTTCAGAAAATAGCTGTGGAAGTCCGCAAAGAGATTATAGCTGCAACGCACAGTGCAAAGGCAGGGCATCCGGGCGGATCGCTGTCTGCGGCAGATTTATTTACGTATCTGTATTTTGAAGAGTTGCATATCGATCCAAAGCGTCCGGATATGGAAGATCGCGATCGATTTGTATTGTCTAAGGGGCATACGTCTCCGGGTCTTTATGCCGCGCTTGCGCATCGTGGGTTTTTTCCAGTAGAGGATTTGCTCCAGTTCCGGCATACCGGTCATTACCTGCAAGGGCATCCGGATATGAAGCGGGTTCCGGGCGTAGATATGTCCACCGGTTCTTTGGGTCAGGGTCTTTCCACTGCCGTTGGGATGGCGCTTGCCGCTAAGATGGACGGAAAGGATTACCGTGTTTATGCGATGTGTGGAGACGGTGAGATTCAGGAAGGTCAGATCTGGGAAGCGGCGATGTTTGCCGGACATCATCAATTAGACAATCTGGTTGTTATCGTCGATCACAACAAGCTGCAGATTGACGGGTTGGTAGGGGAGGTGTGTTCTCCGTATCCAATCGATCAGAAATTTGAGGCTTTTCAGTTTTATGCATTGACGATTGACGGGCATGATTTTGATGCGATGGAAGAAGCGTTTGCCAAAGCCAGGGAGCTAAAAGGGAAACCAACAGTCATCATTGCCAATACCGTCAAAGGAAACGGCGTTTCTTTTATGGAAAACGAGCCAAGCTGGCATGGGAAGGCGCCCAATGACGCGGAATGCGAAATTGCCATGGAAGACTTGAGGAAAGCAGGTGAAGCATTATGTCAATCATAGAAAATATTAAGAGCCGAAAAAAAGTTGCCACAAGGGAAGGATATGGAACCACTTTAGTGGAGCTTGGCAAAGAAGATAACAATGTAGTGGTATTGGATGCAGATCTTGCCGCGGCTACCAGAACAGGCGTTTTTTTGGAGTCGTTTCCGGACAGGCATATCAATTGCGGGATCGCGGAAGCCAATATGGCAGGGATTGCGGCGGGACTGGCCGTCTGTGGGAAAATTCCTTTTATCAGTTCGTTTGCGATGTTTGTGGCAGGCCGTGCGTTTGAACAGGTGCGCAATACGATTGGCTATCCGCATTTGAATGTCAAGATCGGGGCGACGCATGCCGGTATTTCTGTTGGAGAGGACGGAGCGTCCCATCAGTGCAATGAAGATATTGCTTTAATGCGTGCGATTCCAGGCATGACGATTGTAAACCCGTGCGATTATATTGAGGCTAAAGCGGCCGTGCGTGCAGCGTATGAACAGGACGGGCCGTTTTATCTGCGCTTTGGCAGGCTCGCCGTCCCTGTTTTATATGACGAGGAGGATTATCAGTTTGAGCTGGGGAAGGGCGTTGTGCTGCGTGAAGGGAAGGATGTGTCTATCTTTGCAACCGGTTTATGTGTGGCGGAAACGATGCTTGCGGCAGAGAGGCTTGCAGAGGATGGGATTGATGCGGAAGTGATTAATATCCATACGATAAAGCCTTTGGACGATGCATTGGTCGTTGCATCCGCTTCCAAGACGGGACGGGTGTTTACAGTAGAAGAGCATTCGGTGATTGGAGGACTTGGCTCTGCAGTTTCCGAATTGCTCAGTGAAAAGCATCCGATCAAAGTGACCCGTATCGGGATTCAGGATATATTTGGCGAGTCCGGCCCGGCATTGGAATTATTGCATAAATATGGACTGGATGCGGAAGGGATCTATCAAACGATTAAAGCGGCGGTATTATCAAATAAATAATTCAGTGGAAAGAGCCGATATACCTTATAGGCAGGTATATCGGTTTTTTATTTCATAGGAAAGGGGGATTCGATATGAATCAGATTACACAGGCGGAGGTGGCCGGCAGCTATGCGTCGACGTCCAAAACAATCGTTTCAGAAAAGACGGATACGAAGAAATACAAAGTAAACGGAGCCACAATTGGCTCTCCGACCTTAAGTGAAAAAGGGAAAAAGTATTACGAGCAGCTCAGAAAAAAATATGCCAATATGGATTTTATTTTAGTCAGCGAGGACAAAAAAGCGGAGGCGCAGGCCAATGCCGGGCGGTATGCCAATCCCAATCGTATGGTTGTTTTGATTGATACGGAAAAAATAGAGCGTATGGCGGAGGACGAAGAGTACCGTAAGCAGTATGAGGCGGTCATTGCAAATGCGGGGATGCAGTTTTCGCATTTTTCCAGCCGATTGGGGGAACGGGCGTCGTACGTCAAAACCTACGGTATGCAGGTCAATGAAAAGGGCGTCGCGTCTTTTTTTGCAGTTATTGACAAATCCCTGGCGGCGCAAAGGGAGCGGATCAAAGAGAACGCGGCTAAAAAAGCCGATGAAAAGAAAGAGGCGCAAAAGACTGCGGAGGAAAAACGCGCCGAGGAGGCAAAAGAGGAAGATTTGGTTACGGTTACGGCGTCCTCTGTAGAGGAGCTTTTGAAAAAAGTGAATGAAGTCATCACGAAAGGAATGAGCGACTATATCCGGACGGAAGAAGAGACATGGGTAGGCGGCCATGTGGATTTTTATGGCTAAATGAACCGAGTTCTCCGTTGGAAAAAGGTTATGATTTTCTGGTATTTTGCCGATATATATGGAAAATATATCTAAAGGAATGGAATCTGTCCGTATAGCATATTGCATCCATCCGCTGTCATGTGCCGTACGGTTTTTCAGGGAGGGAATCAGATATGGGTATGATGGTAAGTGGAGCCGGCAGTGGACTTTCCGCCGGCGGTATGGCAGGTACATTGACAATCAAGCGCACCAAAAAGCCGGCGGTTCATAACAACAGGAATAAAAAACCCAAGAAAAAGCTCAAGTACAATTCCAGAGAAATTGCCAACCAGCTTGTGCGCGCCAGCAGTTCGAAAAACGCGTCCGTAGTTTTGATCCGGGCCAAAGGAAAGCTGAGCGTATTGAACAATGCTTTGGCGTCCGGACACTACAATGAAAACGAAGTCCGGATTGCAATCGCACACGCCAGGAGGATGGTCAACTGCTCCAGGTTAAAGGTTCGCAATTTAAAAGAAGAAGAGCTGGTAAAGGGCCGTGATGAAAGAGAACACAGCACGGATGAGCAAAAGAAACGCAGTGAGGTCAAACGTCGGGTGCGGCAAAAAGAACGCGCGCTGGAGACCAAAATAGCGTTAAAAGAAAACCAGCAGATTATGAAAGAAAAGAAAAAACAATTGGAGCTGCTAAGAAAACGCCTGCTGCACCGCAGCGAAGAGCAGGGCAAAATCAATGAAGCCGATATGAAGTATTTGGAAGCTCAGCTAAAAGAGAGCCAGAACAGTATGACGCAGTCTGGCGGCGTTGTGCTGGAGTTGAGCGGCGTGGCGGCACAGTTGGCAGAGCTTCTGTTGGAGGAGCAGCAGATCGAGCAGCAGGTCGAAATCCAAGTGGAGATGGAGACAGCCGCCCTTTCCGCCGGCGTGTCTGCGCTGCCCGCAGAGTGCGCGTCGCCAACGGTTTCCACAGACGCCGGCGCAGCCGCGGTTGCGACGATTGATGTAGCAGTTTAATATGATAGAGGTCAGGGGGGGTTTCATGGAAATTACGATTCAAAATGCATTGGCGTCCGCAACTTGCCGGACGCAGGGAGCGGAGTTGTTATCCTACCGGATGGCCGACGGCAAAGAATATTTATGGCAGCGGGATCCTGCCTATTGGGCCAAGACGTCGCCGGTTTTATTCCCATATGTCGGGCCGGTGATGCAGGCTGTCCAAATTCATGGGAAGGAGTATCCCATCCCGCGCCATGGATTTGTCAAGGACACGATATTTGAGGTGGCGGAACAGGGAGAGGATTATGTGACCTTGCAGACAGAGGCCAGCGACGCCACAAAAGAGATGTATCCGTATGCATTTGCTTTTACGGTAACGTTCCGTTTACAGGGGGCGGCGTTAGAAGTGGTTTATGGCGTGGCCAACCGTGGATCGGAGGAGATGCCGTTTTTAATAGGCGGACATCCGGCTTTTGGTTGTCCGATGGAAGAGGGGGAGCAGTTTACGGATTATATGCTGCAATTTGAGGACGCCGGCGTGGATGATGTGCATCTGACATATCCCATGTTTGACAATGATGCAATTTTATTTGAAAACTTAGAGCGTCGAACGGTAAAGCTGATCCATCAGGAGACCAAAAAAGGGATCCGTTTTGATTTCCCGGATTATCTGTCCGTTGCTTTTTGGACGCCGATCAAAAAAGACGCGCCGTTTCTCTGTATAGAGCCGTGGTGCGCCGGGACTTTGGATCAGGTGCCAAGTACGGATCTGTTAAAAAAGAAATATGTACAGTTTTTAAATGGCGGGGAATCAAAAGAATACCGTTTTCTGGTTCAGCCGTGCTGACGCCGTATATTTCATGACAAAAAGCGGATAATTGAATACAAAGCTACTTAAGGATTTACATTGAAAAAGTCGATATTATGAAAAGGGAAACCTTGTTCAGATATCGGCTTTTTTTGGAGGCTTTATGTTAAAAATTGCAATTTGTGACGACGAAGAACGGATATGTCAGTATTTACAGGATGTTATTTTGCGGCTGCTTCATGTACGGGCGGATTGCTATACATCGGGGGAAGCGCTGTTGGAGTCCGGGGAGGATTATGATATTTTTTTGATTGATATTTGTTTTTCCCGTAATGGCGGCGCCGGACAGATGGACGGTATGGAAACTGCCCGAAAGATACGGATGCATTCAAATGCGATTTTAATTTTTATTACGGCGATACGGGATTATGTATACGAAGAGTATGATGTGGAAGCCTTTCATTATTTGCTCAAACCGATCCAGGAAGACAAGCTTTGCGATGTGCTGAAGAAAGCCGCGGCAAAAGTCGGGCAAAAACAGGCGGCGTTTCCATTATTAATTAAAGTAAACGGGAAAAGTATCCAGGTGCCGGTGGGAGATATTTTTTATGGAGAAAGCGACGGCAGAAAAATTATTCTGCATACCAAAAACGGGATCTATACGTACTATGAAAAAATGGAGCTTTTGGAACAAAAGCTGGGGGAAGGCTTTTTCCGTTCACACCGGGGTTATCTGGTCAATTTGCAGGAGGTGTCCAAATACGATCGTATGAGCATAACATTAAAATGCGGCGATACGGTTTTTTTAGCCAAAAAGAAATATAATGATTTTGTTGCAGCCTATATGGATGTTTTGACCAAGTAGCAGTGGGGAGTTTTATGAGGGATATCGTTAATTTTTGGATGGATGGCATCAACTATCTGATTTTTGGGATCTTTTTAGCCTACCTGTTGCATGGGATGCTGCCGGAACGTTTTGGAGGGGAGCGAAGCAGGATTGCGTCTGTTGGCATCTGTTTGCAGTTTTGCCTGATCCGTCAGTTTTTGGCCTGGTCGAAATGGGGCAGGCAGATGATATATGGCAAGGATATGCTGATCACAAGCAGCAGGCAGAGCATTGTTCCGCTGGCTGTCAGTTTGGCGGTGACGCTATGCGCCGGACTGCTTTTATATCGGGGAAGCCGTATGAAGCTGTTGTCGTTGGTGGCAGTATTTTATGCGTTACTGGAACTGGTGCGTTTTACCTTTTATCCGCTGGCTGTCGGTGCGATTGACGGTATTTTCCATTTCTATAACCAGTGGTTTTGGAACCGGGAAACGCCTGATATCAAGGTGTACCAGCAGTTTGTGAATCATGTGGAGTTTTGGTGGAATTTGAGCATGATCGTTTTGGATTTGCTTTTTTTTATCGTTTGCATCCGTTCCTATAAAAAGCATTTGGTATTTGGCAATCAGACGTATCAGTCCAAGGAAGCGGCGCTTTTGTTTGTTCCTGGATTGATGGGACTGGTTTTTAAGATGATGCAGCGGTGCCGTTTATTTTACTATAAGAAAGAAATGTTTAGCCTGATCCGGACGTATCCGGAGTTAAATTTTATGATCCCCGGTATGTCTTTGCTCTGTATTGCATCGATTTTAATGAGTGTCAGAATGTTGGAAAAATTGGCAAGAGAGCATGAAAAAAGACGGCAGGCCGAATTGTATCAAAGCCGGGTCGAGGGCTTGGAGGCTCACGTACAGGATATGGAAGGCGTCTATACGAAGCTGCGGGGGATGAAACATGACATGAAAAATTATGTTGCGGATATCTATGCGCTGCTGGCCCAGGTGGCTGCGGGAGATCAAACGGCCAAACAGGAAGCGCTCCATTATGTGGATTCCATACAGGCTTCGCTGGATGGGTTGGATATGCGTCCGCAGACGTTTCATCCGGTTACCGATGTGATTGTCAGCCGTTATGCACGCCTGGCGGAACAAAAACAGACGGCGTTTTCGAGTGATTTTTTATTTCCCAAAAATCTGGGTGTGGATGTGTTTGATATCAGCGTAATACTCAATAACGGATTGGACAATGCATTGGAAGCCTGTGCACGGGAACAGGAACCCTATATTGCATTGTCAGCCAGACAGCAGGGGAATATGTTTTTAATTACGATTGAAAACCGTTTTACAGGAAGGTTAAAATGGGCGGGAGGCCTGCCCGTCTCGCAGAAATCCGGCAGCGGCCATGGATACGGACTGGCCAATATCCGTAGCTGCGTGGAAAAATATTATGGCAGAATAGAAACCAAAATAAAAGGGGAAAGTTTTGTGCTGACGGTGATGCTTCAGGGGAACATGGATTTGATGACAAAAAACAAGTGATTGATTACAAGCGGCTTGCAGGGCATATGCCTTCGGCCGATATATAATAAGTAACAGATAGAGAAAAGTAAGGAGGGATGTTATGCGTATTACAAATCAGATGATTGCCCGGACGGCTGCCAAAAGCGGTATTTCGCTACAGCAAAATACGTTATTAAATATTTTGAATAAAAGCCAGTCGCCGTCACAGACTCTGTTTCCGTCTGTCAGCAATAAAAAAGGGACAAAAGATTTTTGGCAGAACATGAACAATACCGACAGTAAGCAGCTGGCAGCGGCGGCGGGAAGCTTATCTGCTTATGCGTCAAAGCTGCAGGCTTCCGGAGAAAATTCCCTGTTTGAAAAGGCTGAAAAGACCGGGGATTCGTCGGAGCTGACCGAGCAGATTATAGGTATGGCCGATGCCTATAATAAAACGTTAAAACATTTAAAGGGATCGAAGTCAACTTTGGATATGTTTTATCGCCAGGAGTTAAAAGGATATGCGGCCGATCATGCGGATGCTCTGCGTAAGGTAGGCGTTAGCGTGAATGCGGACGGCTCCATAAAGATCCAGCAGGATGTTTTAGCGTCAGCCAGTATCGAAAGTTTAAAAGCGGCGTTTGGGAGCGCTTCCGGGTTTATGGAAAAAGTGGGTTATGTCAGCGGCAGAGTAGCGGAAAATGCCGCGGCGTCATCTGCAAGTATTTTAAACGGTTATGATCGTACCGGAAAGGAGTACATGGACGCTTTTCGCAAGGGTATGTACGATTTCTGGGGATAGGAGTCGCCTATGCTAGGGAATATCAATGGGATTGTGGAATCTTTTTATAAGGCGGACAATATCAAAGCTCAACAGAATATGGCCGGCGCCAAAAGCAGCGGATTTTCGGATTATTTAGATTATGCTCTTTTGAATGGACGAACCGGACTATTTGGAGAAAACAATCTGTATGCTGGTTATCCGTATAGCAGTCCGCTTTCCGGCTCACTTTGGCAGGGGGTGGTTTTAGACGCGCTGCGCAGGGGGTTGAAAAAAGAGTCGGAAGAGGAAACCAAGGTGCAGCAGGAAGATGAGCCGATCCAGGCAGAGGCCAAGAAAAAGCCGGACTGGGCCAGGATACGCGTTATTCGGCATTATCAGTCGCCGGTGGCCAGAGAAGGAGTGGAAAATCCGGGGATTTTGATCTGACCCGTATGGTATAAAAGTAAGTGCGGTTGACCGTTTGAACGGAGCCGCACTTATTTTTTGTCATTTAGCGCCGATCCATTTCCATTTCCAGGATTTCTCCATTGGATGCATTGACTTTAAAATCGTATTCAATTCCGTCTGCAATATATTCGATTTCATATTCCGCGACGCCATCGTCATAGTCCAATTCCAGTTTGGTGCAGGTCGCCTGATCGGGAGACAGGTTGGCATAATTTAAAGCGGCGGTTTTAGCCTCCTCTTCTGAGATTTGACTTTGTGGGAATGCCTGACCAGAGGTTTGGCTGATGGCTTCCTGGGAGTATTTGAAAACCGTGCCAAGTTTGGCGTCAATTTCATATTCGTATTTTGTGTCAGCCGTTACAAATTCGATTTCATAGACGGATTGTCCATCGTCGATCTCTTGTTGGGCTTTGGTGATTGTTACGTCTGCGGCGGAAAGTCCGGCGTGGTTTAAGGCTGTGGTTTGGGCCTGTTCTAAATCCGGTGTGGTCTGTGGAACTGTGGAATTGGCAGTGTCATTTTCGGTGGACGAAACGGTTGGGGGTGTTTGCGCTTCGGTGGATTCGCTTGCTTCTGATTGGGTGGGAGTCGGCGCGGGTTCAGTCGGCGGGGCCGGCTGCTGGCCGGAAGCACAGCCGGTTAGCAGAAATCCTGTCATGGCGGTAAGACAGAGGATACGGTTTTTGTATTTGTGTTGGTTCATAAGAGAGCTCCTTTCGTTTTTGATTTTTTGGTTATGGATAGTATAACCGAAAAATGTGTTGGGAGTATGTTTTTTTGCAGGAACGTTCGTCATACTTTGTTCATTACATAATTCAAAATCCTACTGCTTATGTATATTAGTATTGACAGATTTCCAAAATAATGAAATGATAATGCTTGGGCAAAAAAATTGAGAAGGAAAAGAGGAGATGAAGAGTGCGGACTGTAGATTTCAATCGACAATATTGCGACCAGATAAAAGAAAATAAGGAACTCCATGCAAAAAGCGCATTAGAAGAAATTTCCTATATCAACGGCTCTACCGCAAAATACCATGGCCGGTGCGTCAGTACGTTGTATGTGCCAAAGATCTTTACGGAGACGGACATTGATCAGTTTCAACGCCTGATCCGGACGCTGTATGGGATTTTTGACAAGGTGATCGAACGCTATCGGGAGGATGCAAGCTATCGAAGGCTGTTTGGTTTTTCGCATAGATTAGAAGAACTGATTTTGCGTGAACCACGTTATCCGAGTAAAATTCCGATTGCGCGGATTGATATTTTTTATAATGAAGAGACGAAAGATTTTGGGTTTTGTGAATTTAATACGGACGGTTCGAGCGCGATGAACGAGGATCGCGAATTGAACCATGCGCTGCGGCTGACGTACGGTTATCAAATGCTGGCAAAACAATATCCTGTGCGTACGTTTGAGCTGTTTGATTCCTGGGTTGAGAAGTCGCTTAGCATTTATCGGGAGACAGACGGGGCGAAAGAAACGCCGTATGTCGCGATTGTCGATTTTATGGAAAGCGCGACCAACAATGAATTTGATATTTTTGCGGAGAGCTACCGGAAGCATGGCGTAGAGTGCGAGGTCTGCGAGATTCGAAATTTGCGGTTTGTGGATGGGAAGCTGTATGGAAACGATAACAGGCCGATTGATCTGATTTACCGCAGAGCGGTCACAAGCGATATTATGGAACACTATGACGAGGTTGCGGATTTTATCGCGGCAGTGAAAGCGGAAGCGGTTTGTCTGATCGGGGATTTTACCACGCAGATTGTGCACAATAAAATTCTGTATGCGATTTTGCACCATCCGACGACGCAGGAATTTTTGACGGATGCGGAGCGGGAATATGTAAAAGCGCACGTGCCGTATACGGCGCTGATGACGGCGGATTATTTGCCCTATGCGCAAATGCAGGAGGAGAAAGACCGCTGGATTATCAAGCCGTTGGATTCCTATGGCTCTAAAGGGGTATTTGCCGGCGTGGAATATGACTCTGTGCAGGAGTGGCGGCGGATTTTGGATACGCATAGGATAGACGGATATCTGGCGCAGGAATTCCAGGTCCCGTACCAGACCGACAATATTGATTTTTCCAAAGGGGCGGCTACGGAATTTATCCGGGTTTCCAATTTGACGGGACTGTTTGTCTATGACGGGGAGTTTCAGGGGATTTATTCGAGAGTTTCCCGGGGAAAAATCATTTCAACTCAGTATAGTGAAATTGCGCTTCCTTCGATCGTCGTTGGCGAAGGGGACAGCGGAGCGGGGCGGCTATGAGACGGATGGAATTTAAAATGGAGCGTATGGGACTCCTTACGGTTGGGGATGTGCTTCCGGTAACCGAAGGGAAGCTGCCGGGTTCCTATTATTATACGTTGGGACAGGCCTATGCTATGTCTGCAAATTATACATTTGGCGAGCGGCTCCAATCGAAAGAAGGAACCGTCGCTGCGATTGAAGAAACACCGAAAGGATATTTTGTGACGGTGGAATTTGACGAATGATTCGGAAGGAGGAAGCGGATGATGGAAGTACAGACAGAAAACAAAATGGGGACAATGCCAGTGAATCGGCTGTTGGTCAATATTTCACTGCCGATGGTTATTTCCATGCTGGTGCAGGCGCTCTATAATATCGTAGACAGCATTTTTGTGGCGCAGATCGACGAATACGCGCTGACAGCCGTTTCACTGGCATTTCCATTACAGAATTTTATGATTGCGGTAGCGGCAGGGACGGGCGTTGGCGTCAATGCTCTGTTGTCGAAGCGGCTGGGGGAAAAACGAATGGAGGAAGTGGATAAGGCCGCGAATAATTCCGTTTTTCTGGCCGCTTGCAGTTATTTGGTTTTTTTGATTTTAGGCATTTTTGGCTCGAAGGTCTATTATCAGGTGCAGACGGATATACCGGAAATGATCGATTATGGACAGCAATATCTGCTGATTTGCACTACGTGCAGTTTTGGTATGTTCGGGCAATTTTGCTTTGAGCGTCTTTTGCAGTCGACCGGGCGTACCGTCTGTACGATGATCACGCAGATGACAGGCGCGTTGTTAAACCTGATCTTTGATCCGATTTTGATATTCGGCCTGTTTGGATTTCCCAGGATGGGGATTGCGGGAGCCGCTGCGGCTACCGTATTTGGGCAAATTGTGGCGATGTTTTTTGCCCTCTATTATAACCAGCGGAAAAATAAGGAAGTCCGGCTTTCACTTGCCCGGATGCGGCCGGACGCAGGAACGATTAAGCAGGTGTATGAGGTGGCGGTTCCATCGATTCTCATGCAGTCGATTGGTTCGGTTATGACCTTTTTTATGAATAAGATCCTGCTTGGCTTTACATCGACGGCGGCGGCCGTGTTTGGGGTATATTTTAAACTGCAAAGTTTTATTTTTATGCCGGTGTTTGGAATGAACAACGGATTAATTCCGATTGTGGCGTACAATTTTGGGGCAGGCTATAAACAGAGGATTGTACAGGCGGTAAAAAGCAGTATGTTGGCGGCTGTGGCGATTATGCTGGCAGGACTTTTGGTGGCGGAGCTGATTCCAGAACAGCTGCTGCTATTGTTTAACGCTTCTGAGCAGATGCTGGAAATCGGGGCGCCGGCGCTTCGAATTTTATCGTTAAGCTATCTGTTTGCCGGCGTATCCATTGTGGCAAGCGGTGTATTCCAGGGGCTTGGAAAAAGCGTCTACAGCCTGGTTTTATCTGTAATCCGCCAGTTGTTTGTCCTGATTCCGATTGCGTATCTGCTTTCGCTGACCGGAATTTTAAATTGGGTGTGGCTGGCATTTCCAGTTGCCGAGACGGTGACCATTGTCGTGGCGGCGTTTTATCTTCGAAAGGTGAAGAAAAACCTGGACGCAATGATTGGAGACCGGAAATAGGCCGTTTGGTCTGTAAGTTTACAAGGACGAGATAGAGGTGAAGTTGGATGACAAAGCAAGAATTATTAGAGGAATACAAGTCAGGCATCGATAAAAATCCGTTTGCAGTTCCGATTGGCATCGAACTGTTGGAAGTGCGGAGGGGATATGTGTTAGCCAGAGTGAAAAATAAACGGGAGCTGGAAAATATTTATGGAGATGTGCATGGGGGCTGCCTGTATACGATTGCGGACAATATGGCGGGAATCGCGGCGGGAACCTGCGGCTACCATGTGACGACCGTCAACGGCAGCATTCAGTATTTGAAGGCGGGGCGCAATACGGAATATATTATCTGTGAGGCAAAAGTGATTAAGCCGGGGAAAACGATCGATGCGGTTCATGTGGAAATTAAAGACGATAACGGGCAGTTACTCAATACGGCGGAGTTTACGTTTTTTAATTTGCAGAAAAGGGACGAGGTATGCAGTTAAAAGAATATTTAAAAGGGCATCGTCTGATTACGGACGGAGCCATGGGGACATATTTTGCAAAAAAACATCCAGATGAAAGACAGATGCCGGAAGCTTGTAATCTTAGCTGTCCCCAACAGGTGGAACAGATTCATTTGGAATATATCAAAAGCGGCGCAAAGCTGATTCGGACGAATACGTTTGCGGCAAATACCATGTTTTTTGAGGATATGGAAACAGTCGGTCGACTGATTGCGGCCGGCTGGGAAATTGCGCGGAGCGCAGTGGAAAAATCCGGGGAAAATGTCTGGATTGCCGCAGATATCGGACCGATTTACGATCCGCAGTTTTTAGGCAGGGAATCTGTCTTAGAGGAGTATTTTGCCATCTGCGATGTTTTTTTGAAATGCGGCGCTCAAGTCTTTGTATTGGAAACGCAGGCGGATTTTACGTATGTGGAGGCTGTGGCGGAGTATCTCAAACAGCGTCGGGACGTCTTTACGATGGTTCAGTTTGCTGTGGATCAGAACGGATATACCAGAAGCGGCTTAAGCCTGGGACGAATCATACAAAAAGCGTCGTCATTGGAAACGATCGACGCATACGGATTTAACTGCGGGATAGGCGCAACGCATTTGAAGCAGCTATTGGAAAAAGCAGTGTTTCCTAATAAGAAATATATCACTGCGCTTCCCAATGCAGGGTATCCGATGGAACTGCGCGGAAGGACTTATTATGGGGAAAATCAGCGGTATTTTGTGGAAATGATGACGGAGATTGCAGGATTGGGCGTGGATATCCTGGGGGGATGCTGCGGGACAACGCCGGAATATATCAAAGATATCCGGAACGCCCTGGAGGGTATGGCGCAAACGTCAAAGAGGATCGGCGTTCTGATGCATAAGGCCAAAGGGAGCGCTGTGCATCCGATTCAGGAACGGATCCAGCGGGGAGAAAAGCTGTTTATCGCAGAATTGGATCCGCCGTTTGACGCGGATATTTCCAAGGTGATGCAGGGAGCCGTGAAATTAAAAGAAGCCGGAGTGGATCTGATTACACTGGCGGATTCCCCGATGGCGCGGACTCGTATGGATCCGGGCAGGCTGGCGGCAAAGGTGCAGGAGGAAGCGGGTATTTTGGCAATGCCCCATATATGCTGCCGGGATAAAAACGTCATTGCGCTGCGCGCCGGACTTTTGGGAGACTACATGAATGGGATCCGGTATTTTCTGGCCGTGACGGGCGATCCGGTGGGCAGGGAGGACAGGGGCGCCATTACGCCTGTGTTTGACGTCAATTCTATCCGGCTGATGGAATATTTTTCGGAAATGAATCAGGAGCTGTTTTCCGATGATCCGGTATTTTATGGCGGCGCTCTAAATTATCATGGGGCCAATCAAGACGCGATTATACGGCGGGTGCGCCAAAAGATGGAAAACGGCTGCCGTATGTTTTTAACGCAGCCGATCTATGCGAAAGCGGATATGAAGCGGATAGCTGGGATTAAAAGCCAGACGGGGGCAAAGATTATGTGCGGGATCCTGCCGTTGGTCAGCTATCGAAACGCCAAATTTTTGACCAATGAAATGCCTGGAATTCGGGTGCCGCAGGAAGTGATGGATCGTTATGATCCCGCTATGTCCAGGGAGGAAGCGGAGCAGACCGGCATTGAACTGGCGGTGGAGCTGGCCATTGCAATGGAGGGTCTGGCCGACGGATACTATTTTATGACGCCGTTTAATCGGGCGGGCATGATTGCGGAAATTATACAAAGGGTAAAAACGCAGCAGGAGGTATGAGATGGATAGACGGACTTTTCAGCAGTTAATCGAACAGGGGCCTGTGATTTTAGACGGTGCGACAGGCAGCAACTTACAGGCGGCGGGTATGAAGCTGGGAGTGTGTCCGGAACAGTGGATATTGGAAAATCCGGAAGCGATTGTAAAGCTACAGCGCGCTTATGTGCAGGCCGGGACACAGATCCTCTATGCGCCGACGTTTACGGCGAATCGGATCAAACTGGCGGAATATGGTCTACAGACGCAGTTGTCTGCAATGAATGCGCGTCTGACCGCGCTTTCCAAAGAAGCGGCCGAAGGACGGGCCTATGTGGCGGCCGATATTTCGATGACCGGAAAACAGCTGTATCCGATTGGAGATATGCAGTTTGAAGAACTGGTAGAGATTTATAAAGAACAGGCGCTGGCGCAAGAGGAAGCAGGAGTGGATCTGTACGTCATAGAAACCATGATGAGTTTACAGGAATGCCGTGCGGCTCTATTGGCCGTCAAAGAATGCAGCAGCCGTCCTGTGATGGTCAGTTTGACGTACGAAGACACGGGGCGCACGCTGTTTGGCACAGATCCCAAAACAGCGGTGATTGCGCTGCAAAGTCTGGGCGCAGATGCGGTTGGACTCAACTGTTCTACCGGACCCGATCAGATGAAAGAGCTGGTGGAAGCCATGTATGAGGTGGCTTATGTGCCGATTTTGGTGAAGCCAAACGCTGGATTGCCCAGGCTGTCCGATGGAAAAACCGTATATGATATGCAGCCGCGGGAATTTGCAAAATCCGTACAGTCGCTGGCACAGTGCGGGGCCAGGATTTTTGGGGGATGCTGCGGGACAACCCCCGAGCATATAAAGGCTATGGCGGATGCGCTGCAAGGAGAAGCGTTGCTTCCAGTCAAACAGACGCACAGGCGTTTTTTAACATCAGAACGCAGTTATATGGAAATTTTGCCGGACGGGCCGTTTACGATTGTAGGCGAGAGGATTAATCCTACCGGCAAGAAAAAGCTACAGGAAAAGTTGCGGAAGGGAAGCCTCGATCTGGCCTGTGAAATGGCCGTCCAGCAGGAAAAGCATGGAGCCGCGGTGTTAGATATCAATATGGGTATGAATGGGATCGATGAAAAGGCCATGATGCAGTCGGCCATTTACGAGGTAACCTCCGCGGTGGATTTGCCTCTGTGCATAGATTCCAGCCATGTGGACGTCATAGAAGCCGCGCTGCGGATTTATCCGGGACGCGCGTTAATCAATTCTATCTCCATGGAGCAGGAAAAATTGGAAAAATTGATTCCAATTGCGGCAAAATATGGGGCGATGTTTATTTTGCTTCCACTTTCGGACGCCGGACTTCCGGAAAATATGCAGGAAAAGCATCGGATTATTGAAACGATAGCAAAAGCCGCGCAGGCGGCCGGGATGGCAAAAGAGGATATCGTCGTAGACGGCCTGGTGGCGACCGTTGGCGCGAATCCCAATGCAGCCGTCGAGTGTCTGGAAACGATTGCCTACTGCAAAGAAAACGGTTTTGTGACGATTTGCGGTTTGTCTAATATTTCCTTTGGACTGCCGGAACGCAGCTGCATCAATACGGCGTTTTTGACGGCGGCAATTACAAAAGGACTGACGATGGCGATTGCTAATCCGGCTCAGGAGGCGCTTGTGGACGCGGCGTATGCAGCCGACCTTTTGATGAATAAAACCGGGGCGGATTTGCGTTATATTCATCGGGCCAACGGCAAGAAGGAAACGGAGACGGGCGCTGTAATAAGCCTTCCGGAAAATCCAGATCGGCAGATAGACGCGCCCCAAAAAATTATTTTTGATTGTGTAGTGGACGGAAATAAGGGAAGAATTTTAGCGGAGGCAGATCGCGCTTTGGCGGCCGGGGCAGATCCGGACGCATTGATTAGCGGCTGTTTGATCCCGGCGATTAACCGTGTGGGAGAGCTGTTTGAGCAGCAGATCTATTTTCTGCCGCAGCTGATTGCATCGGCGGGCGCGATGCAAAAAGCCATCGCCTATTTGGAGCCGATGATCCAACGGGAGGAGGGGAAGTCCCAAAAAGCGACGATTATTATGGCGACCGTCGAGGGGGATATCCATGATATCGGAAAAAATTTAGTTGTGTTGATGTTAAAAAATTATGGATATCGCGTGCTGGATTTGGGCAAGGACGTGGCAGCCGGACAGATTGTGGATGCGGCCATATCGGAGGACGCCCAAATAATTGGTTTATCTGCGCTTATGACGACGACAATGATGCGAATGAAGGATGTCGTGGAGTTGGCGGCAAAACGTGGCTGTAAGAGCCGGATTATCATTGGCGGCGCCGCCGTGACCGAAAGCTTTGCAAAGGAAATCGGAGCGCACGGCTATTCGAAGGACGCCGCGGATTGCGTGCGTTTGGTGGAGCGTTTGTTGTCTGAAAACTGATGGTCTGTCTACTGTATTTCTACTGAATTTGGCGGGTTCTTGTCTTGCTTTTTTTTGAAAAAATGTATACAATAGAAATAAAATAAATGGATAGGAGAGGTAGCAGAGATGGCAATATTTGGATTTGGACAAATGATACAGATTTTAAAGAAAAATCCCAAGAAGATTGTATTTACAGAAGGAACCGATTCCCGTATTTTAGAGGCGGCTTCCCGCCTTTTGGCAAGTAATTTCCTGCACCCAATCCTGGTCGGGGACGAAGAGGCGATTTTGGAAGCGTCCGAAGAATGCGGCTTTAATATCCGCGGGGCGGAGATTATCGATCCCAAGACATTTGACCGGATGGACGAAATGATTGAGATGTATTGTGAACTGCGTAAGAAAAAGGGCGTGACGCCGGAACAGGCGAAAGAAATTTTATTACAGGGCAATTATTTTGGGACGATGTTGATTAAATTGGGGATGGCGGACGCTCTGTTAGGCGGCGCGACATATTCTACGGCGGACACTGTCCGTCCAGCTTTGCAGCTGATTAAGACCAAACCCGGCAATCGTATCGTTTCCAGCGTCTTTATCTTGATCCGTTCCAGAGCGACCGGGGATAATGAAGTGCTGGCAATGGCGGATTGTGCGATTAATATCCGTCCGACCGAGGACGAGCTTGCTGAGATTGCAGTAGAAGCTGCGGAATGTGCAAAGATATTCGGCGTTGATCCAAAAGTTGGATTTTTAAGCTACTCTACCTTTGGTTCCGGAGAAGGGGAGGATGTCGATAAGATGCGCAATGCGGCGGCTAAGACGAGGTTGCGGGCGCCGGATCTTGCGGTGGAGGGAGAATTGCAGTTTGACGCTGCGGTTTCACCGCGTGTCGCTCGTACAAAATGTCCGGATTCTCCTTTGGCGGGACATATCAATACGTTTATTTTTCCGGATATCAGCGCAGGCAATATCGGATATAAGATTGCGCAGCGTTTGGGCGGGTTTGAGGCATATGGGCCGATCCTGCTGGGATTGAATGCGCCGGTCAATGACTTATCACGCGGATGTAATGCGTCGGAAGTTTATTCGATGGCGATTATTACGGCGGCGCTGGCCTGATGGCTGATCGGCTGGCCGCGACAAAGTTTTTCCTGTAAATTGGAAAAAATAAAAAAATAGCTTGACATTCTTGGACAAGTAATAGTATAATAGCAGAGCAGGTCAGGGATGACCTGTTCATTATGGGATCTTAGCTCAGCTGGGAGAGCATCTGCCTTACAAGCAGAGGGTCATAGGTTCGAGCCCTATAGGTCCCATATATCTATGGCGGAATAGCTCAGTTGGCTAGAGCACACGGTTCATACCCGTGGTGTCGAGAGTTCAAATCTCCCTTCCGCTACTCCTCGAAGTGATTATGATTTAAGCTGCGCCCGGACAGGCGGTTTTCGTGCCGTTTGTCCGGGCGTAGTTTTTATATTGCAAAACCTGGGAGCAGGCCGAAAAATCAGCCGAATTGTGAGTTGAAAGGAAGGTCGTTCAGTGTTATACTGAAACAACATATAATACTTGTCAATTGGCATAAAATTAAGGAGAATTCTTATGGAAGATTATAAAAAAGAGTTTATTGAATTTATGGTAGAGAGCGACGTGTTAAAATTTGGCGAGTTTACGCTAAAGAGCGGGAGGAGATCCCCCTTTTTTATGAATGCTGGCGCTTATGTCACCGGCTCGCAGCTGATGCGCCTGGGCGAGTATTATGCAAGGGCGATTCATGAACGATACGGGACGGATTTTGACGTTTTATTTGGGCCTGCCTATAAGGGGATTCCGTTAAGCGTGGCGGCCTGCATTGCATTTTCCAAATTATACGGCAAAGAGATCCGCTATTGTTCGAATCGCAAAGAGGTCAAAGATCACGGCGACGCCGGTATCTTGCTTGGCAGCAAGCTAAAGGATGGGGATCGGGTCGTGATCATTGAGGACGTAACGACTTCCGGTAAGTCTATAGAAGAGACGTTTCCGATTTTAAAGGCGCAGAGCAATCTTGTGATTGTCGGTCTGATGGTTTCATTAAATCGGATGGAGGTCGGTCTTGGCGGCCATATCAGCGCGTTGGATGAAATCCGTCAAACGTATGGGTTCCCCGCAAACGCGATTGTTACGATGGCGGAGGTCGTGGAGTATCTCTATAATCGTCCGTGTCAGGGAAAAGTCCGGATTGACGATACATTAAAAGCTGCAATTGATGAATACTATAAAGAGTATGGAGTGAAAGCATGATGTAAAAAATTTAAAGGAGAGGATTTTGAGCGAAAAAAACAGGAAGAAATTATATCGGGGAATGGAAATCCTCTTATTTGCGGCATATTTGGCATTGCTGAGCTATTTTCTGTTTTTTGCGGAAACAATGGGCAGGACATTTACAGAACGCACCTATCATTATAATTTAATGCCGTTTAAGGAGATTCGCCGTTTTTGGCTTCACCGGCATACGCTTGGCGCATGGTCCGTGTGTTTAAACCTGGTTGGGAATGTGGTGGCCTTTATTCCCTTCGGCTTGTTTTTGCCCAGGCTGTTCCTTCGGTGCAGGAAATTTTGGCCGACGGTATTTTTTGCGTTTGAATTTAGCCTGTGCGTGGAGATTATTCAGCTGGTGTGTAAGGTGGGAAGCTTTGACGTGGATGATATTCTTTTAAATACGTTGGGCGGCGCGTGCGGTTATCTGTCGTATCGTATCCTTACATGGCTGGCAGGAGGGCAGGATGAAAAGAAAAAATCACTATAAATTTACCGGAAAAAAACATTCAAAACGAGGGATGATAGCCTGCGCGCTGGCGGCGGCGTCCGTCTTTGCATTGGTGTATCTGGTGGCCAGATCGTTTTTGCAGGAGGGAGAAGGCGGCGTATATCTGGGCAGCGCGGGGATATTGGCGCTGGCGGCGGCTTTTGTGGCTTTCGTGCAGGCGATAAAGAGCCTGCGGGAGGACGACACGTTTCGCGGAATTCCGGCAGTGTCTATGGGGTTGTCCGTGTTGGCGGCAGGTTCCTGGATTGCATTATATGTCGTCGGATGTATGATGTAGAGTTTTGCGGATCAATAGAGTCCTTGGGGGGTTCCAAACGGCTGCGATTGGATGTCCGGTTTGATTAGGAGGGGGATATAGATGGAAGAATTAGAGCAGCAAATACGTTTTCTGCTGGAATTGGATAAACAAAAAAAAATTGGGCGTCAAACCTATCTGGCGGACGGAAGCCGGAAGGAAGGCGATGCGGAGCACGCATGGCATCTGGCCGTTATGGCATTTATGCTGGCCGATTATGCCAACCAAAAGATCGATGTTTTAAAAACGGTTAAGATGGTTTTATTGCATGATGTGATCGAAATTGACGCCGGAGACACTTATGCATACGATACCGAAGCCAATAAGACCAAGCGGGACAGGGAGGTCAAGGCCGCGGATCGAATATACGGTCTGCTGCCGGAGAGACAAAAGCAGGAATACCGCGCGCTCTGGGATGAGTTTGAGGCGATGGAAACGCCGGAAGCCAAATTTGCCAATACGTTGGATAAGGTACAGCCTGTGCTGTTAAATAACGCTTCGGGCGGCAGATCCTGGAGAGAGCATCAGATAAAAGTGGATCAGATTATGGCGAGGAATGAACGGACGCACGAAGGGAGCGAAACGCTTTGGTTTTACATTCGCAATTTGATTGAAGAGAATATCAAAAAAGGAAATATCGGGACATAGCCGGAAAGGGTATTGCAGGATGGGATATCAAGAGCTTTTTAAAGAATCAAACGAAGAGGTTTTGGAACGTTTTGAATTGGCCTGGGGGAGGATTGCGGAAATTGGCGAAGAAAAGACCGTGCCTGAAGTATATCGGGACTATTTTCAAAAAACGGCGCAGTTTTTATATCTGTCTGGGCGGATTTTATCTCAGGCGGAAACCGGGGAGCTTTCTGAGCGTACGTTAAAAGAATGTGAAGAATTAAACGAAAGGCTGTATGGGGAGCTGATGGGGCCTAATTATGCGGACAGCTACGCCAATCCCCGGGCCGCGGTTCGGCGACTAGGGGAACCCTTCGGGGCGCTCCTTTCTTTTTTGTATACGGAACTTCGTGCTGCTGCGATCTATGCATTTGAAGGAAGGAAAAAAAATCTGACTATTCTCTATGAATTATTGATTGAAATCTATAATTGCTTTGAAGGGGAAGAAGGGCCGGACAAACAGGAAATTAAACATATTGTATACTGGTTTTTCCATGATTATACGGAGGTGTTTGCGGAAGATAAAGTTCGGGAACTGGTGGATCCGGACTATGATTTTTTTACAAACATTGTGATGGAATCGGATTTTGCGGATTTGCGTTACCTCTATCGTTATGGGGAATATATCGGCGGTAATGAACGGATGGCGGCGCAGTTTCTAAATACGCTGACGGAACAGGAAATCTGCGCCATGGCGGATACGATGACCAAAGGGTTTGCCATTGGATATGCCAATCTCGGCAAGGATTTGTCCAGGAAAGGGACGGTCTGTATGGAATATCCGATTGGGTTTGAGCGCGTCGTGCGTGCGGCTATTCGCAATTTTGCAAACATGGGATTGAGGACGACGATTCACCGCAGTCCGTTTTCTTCTTTTGACAGGGGGAGCAGCCGCAGGCGGGGATGTTACGCGTCGTCGGAAAACAGGCAGTTTGTGTTTGACCATAAGGCGGACAGCGCGTTTTATCTGGACAAATCCTATGTGAAACGCCGTCTGGAGTCCATGCAGTCTGCTTTTGAAAAATATAAAAAACAGGCGGGGCAATATGCGGGGCCTGCGGTGATGGAAGTGTTTGGAGAATCGCCCTTTGTCCCGGAGGTCAAGCCGGAAGCGTCCCGGTACGACGGCGCCCAGAATGCGTTAAACGTCTCATTGGCCAATAGTCTGTCGCAGTTGACCAATACGTATATACCGGGAGACGAGCGGAGCTTTACCATCATCGCTTATCCGATTCCGGCAATCGGGCCGCAGTTTGAAGCGATTTTCCGGGAGACGGTCGTTTTAAATACGCTGGATTACCGGACATACCGCGCCATACAGCAGAAGCTAATCCATGTGCTCGATACCGCCGAACGGGTGCATATTACCGGAAAAAATGGCAATAAAACAGATTTGTGGGTAACGATTCATCCGCTTTTTAATCCAGAGCGGGAAACGGCGTTTGAAAATTGTGTGGCGGACGTCAATATCCCGGTTGGCGAAGTCTTTACTTCTCCGATACTCGAAGGGACAAACGGCAAACTTCATGTTACGCGGGTATATCTAAACGGGTTGGAATACCAAGATTTAGAGCTGGATTTTCAGGACGGTAAAATTGCCGGCTATACCTGTTCCAATTTTTCAACAGAGGAAGAAAATAGGCGTTTTTTGTATGAGAACCTCTTACAGCAGCATGAAACGCTGCCGATGGGGGAGTTTGCAATCGGAACGAATACGACGGCATACCGGATGGCTCAAAAATATGGCATTGCGGATAAGCTGCCGATTTTGATTGCCGAAAAGACCGGGCCGCATTTTGCCGTGGGGGATACCTGTTATGCCCATGCGGAAGATGTCCGGGTATATAATCCGGACGGAAAAGAAATTGTCGCAAAGGACAATTCGATGTCAGCTCTGCGCAGCAAAGATCTATCTCTGGCCTATGTGAATTGCCATACGGATATTACGATTCCCTATGACGAGCTGGACGCCATTGTTGCGGTTCGTAAGGACGGGAACAGCGTAGCGATTATTCAGGACGGTAAATTTGTGGTTCCCGGGACGGAAGCATTAAATGAACCATTAGAACAGCTAATAGACGAGTGTAGTATTTATAATTAGTATTTCTGAGTGATTCTGTGTAAAATGAAAGAAATGCAGTTACCAAATTTACAGAGAAAAGGAGTGTCATCATGGCGAAAGTAGGGATTGTAATGGGCAGCGATTCAGATATGCCCGTAATGGCGAAAGCGGCGGATGTGTTAGAGCAGTTGGGTATTGCATATGAAATGACAATTATTTCCGCACACAGAGAGCCGGATGTATTTTTTGAATATGCAAAGACGGCTGAAGAAAAAGGGTTTAAGGTGATTATAGCCGGAGCCGGTATGGCTGCGCATCTTCCGGGAATGTGCGCTGCAATTTTCCCGATGCCGGTCATTGGCATCCCAATGCATACGACGTCGTTGGGCGGACGCGATTCATTGTATTCGATTGTGCAGATGCCGTCCGGAATTCCGGTTGCCACGGTGGCGATTAACGGCGGCGCCAACGCGGCGCTTTTGGCGGCAAAAATTTTAGCTGTCAGCGATGACGCGCTGCTTTCTAAGGTAAAGGCCTATGCCGAGGATTTAAAGCGGCAGGTGCAGGCCAAGGATGCCAGGCTGCAGGAAATCGGATATAAAAATTATACAAAATAAAGGGAGGGAGATTATGGATTATAAAAAGGCGGGCGTGGATATTGAAGCTGGTTACCAATCCGTGGAATTGATGAAAAAGCACGTACAGGAGACCATGCGAAAAGAGGTTTTGACCAATCTGGGCGGTTTTTCCGGAGCCTTTTCGATGGAGGCTTTTAAACAGATGGATAAACCGACGCTGGTATCCGGGACGGACGGCGTGGGCACCAAGTTAAAGTTGGCGTTTCTGATGGACAGGCATGATACGGTCGGAATCGACTGCGTGGCGATGTGCGTCAACGATATTGCCTGCGCGGGCGGGGAACCGTTATTTTTTCTGGATTATATTGCCTGCGGCAAAAATTATCCCCATAAGATTGCCGAGATTGTAAAAGGCGTGGCTGCGGGATGTAAATTGGCGAATGCGGCGTTAATCGGTGGAGAAACTGCGGAAATGCCGGGATTTTATCCAGAAGATGAATACGATTTGGCAGGATTTGCCGTGGGCATTGTGGATGAAAAAGATATTATATCCGGAAGCGATCTGGTGGCCGGCGACGTGCTGTTGGGCATGGCAAGCTCTGGCCTTCACTCCAACGGATTTTCCCTGGTGCGCAAGGTATTCCCTATGGAAAAAGAGGCTTTGGATACATATCAGGACGAACTGGGAGCGACGCTTGGCGAGGTTTTGCTTACGCCTACCAAAATCTATGTCAAAGCGTTAAAGGCCGTCAAGGACGCCGGAGTCAGGATAAAAGCCTGTAGTCATATTACGGGCGGAGGTTTTTACGAAAATATCCCGCGGATGCTGCCGGAGGGCAGGCATGCCATGATTCAGAAGGCAAGCTATCCGATCCCGCCTGTTTTTTCCATGCTGGCCCGGGAGGGGCGGATGGAGGAACGGATGATGTACAACACCTTTAATATGGGGATTGGCATGGCGTTAGCCGTAGCTCCGTCAGACGTAAACGCGGCGATGGACGCTATCAAAGAAGCAGGAGAGACTCCTTATGTGATAGGGGAAATCAAAGATGGAGAAAAAGGAGTAACGTTATGTTAAGGCTTGCGGTTTTTGTATCCGGCGGCGGGACGAATTTACAGGCGATTA
>CAOJLW010000004.1 GCA_948438565.1 uncultured Lachnospiraceae bacterium
CCGATCCCAGAATTCAACTCATCACATTTGAAGAAAACATCGGCTTTGGCGCATGTGAATATATATACACGCTCGCCAAAGGAAAATATATCGCATCCATCTGTTCGGACGATATGTGGGTCGAATCTCTTTTGGAAAAATATATTGCTTTTATGGAAGCGCATGAGGAATATGGCTCCGTTTTTTGCATCCCTGACATTATTGATGAAAACGATACGATTGTTCCTCAGGCCCAGATTCTTTTTCAATCGGAAAACACTACCCAGGCAGAGTGGTTTAAACGCCTTTATTTGACAGGGAACTGTATCTGCGGTTCCACGATGTGTCTCAGGCGCTCCATGTATGATCAGCTTGGCGGGTTCCGCTTTCAATATCGGCAATTACAGGATTATGAATATTGGCTGCGTCTGCTTCAGATCAAAAATATTTATATCTATCCGGAAAGCCTCGCTATGTACCGGCTGCATTATAACAACGAAAATCCCAATATCAGTATGGCTACTCCGGAGGTGCAGCTGCGTGATATGATGGAACGCAAATATATCATGTTCGATATCATGGAAAATATGGATCCGGAATTTTTCCTCCATACATTTCGGGATATGCTGATACTTCCGCCAGAATCAGAAGGATTTTGCCTGGACTGTGAAAAATTTGCCGTTATGATCCATGCGCCTGCCGTACCGGCGCACGCCAGTGTTTTTTATTACTTTAAACACTATAACGATCCTGTATTTCGATATCATATAGAAACTTATTACGGCGTTTCCAGAAAGGCCTTTTGGAATCTAACGGGTTCTAATATCGATCCGATTTCCCGCTAAGCCGTTTAAAAGAGGAAGAGGACAAACGTATGGATAAAACAAAAAAACTACTCATTATCGGCGCAGGCGAATTTGCAGAAATTGCTTATGAATATTTCTCATATGACTCCGTTTATGAAGTGGCCGCATTTGCGGTCGAACAACAATTTCGGGATAAAGACACGTTATTCGGACTGCCCGTTTCCAATTTTGAAGAGATCGCCGCACTCTATCCACCCACAGAATACGATGCGTTTGTGGCGATTACCTACGTACAGTTAAACCGGGCCAGGAGACGCTTATATGAAGCCTGCAAAGCCAAAGGCTATCGCTGCGCATCTTATATCAGTTCCCATGCTTTTGTATGGCATAATGCCAGCATCGGGGAAAATACCTTTATTTTCGAGGACAATACGATTCAATACCATGTCCAAATCGGCAATAACGTCGTATTATGGAGCGGCAACCATATCGGCCACCGGACTGTCATTGAGGACGACTGCTGGCTGACGTCGCACGATGTCATTTCCGGATATTGCCGGATTGGCCGAGGCTCTTTTATCGGCGTCAACGCCACATTAGGAGATCAGGTCACATTGGGTTCGGATACCGTATTCGGCGCTGCGGCCGTCACCGTCAAATCACTGCCCGAAACCGGCTGCGTCTATGTGGGAAGTCCAGCCAAAAAATTAAACAAAACTTCCTATGAACAATTTGGAATACCCAAACCAGAAAATGAATAAACAAAAAGGATTATTATGATGCAATGGGAAAAAATGGGGCGCATTTATTGCCCAAACGGACAACAGGAATGGGAATTGGATACGTTTATGACTCCGCACGCTATGCAAATATCGCCCGGAGTCATTCGAATATGGGGCGGCGTACGGGATAAAAACGGCGTCAGCCGAATAAAATATATTGATGTAGACGCAGGCAACCCGCAACATATTCTATATGTCAGCGAAACCCCCGCACTGGATATTGGCAATGCGGGCTGCTTTGACGATAACGGCGTAATTTTAGGGGATATTATTTCAGTAAACGGACAGTTATATCTCTATTATGTTGGTTTTCAACACGTACAAAAGGTAAAATTTTTTGCCTTTTCCGGCCTGGCCATCAGTCAGGATCAAGGCAAAACCTTTCAACGGTATTCGGAAGTCCCTATTTTGGACAGAACCACACAGGGACGATACGGCCGATGCATACATACGGTTTTATATGAAAACGGCATTTTTAAATGCTATTATGCGGTTATCAACGGATGGAAAACCATTGGCGGGATACCTTACCCGATTTACGATATCTGGTATACGACGTCCACAGACGGCATTCATTTTCCCCATCAAGACACCTGCCTGTGCGTAGGCGTACAGGGCAATGAATACCGTATCGGCAGGCCCAAGGTATACCCCACGGCAGACGGATATGAAATGTACTATACCAGAGACTTAATCTCCAAAGAATATCTTGTCGGCTATGCAACTTCCAAAGACGGCACAAGCTGGACCCGCCAGGACGACGCCTTTCATTTGGAGAAATCCCCAGTCGGATGGGACTCAGAAATGATCTGCTATCCGGTCAAGCTCTCATTACCCCAGGCAGATTACTTGTTTTATAACGGCAATGGAATGGGAAAAACGGGGGTCGGTTATGCCGTCCATACCAAATGACAACTACCAAAGGAGGCTTTTATGGCTCTGACGATCCAGGCATATACCGATGCCTATCAGGAAACATGGAACGCTTTTGTCACACAAGAGAGCATGAACGGAACATTTTTACAGTCCCGGTTTTTTTTAAACTACCATCCGGACGGAAAATTTAAGGACTGCTCTCTAATGATTTTAAAAGGAAACGCCCTGGCGGCCGTTATTCCCGCCTGTCAGATAAACTCAGGCGAAAAAGTCCTGTTTTGCTCACATAAAGGCAGTTCTTATGGTGGAATTGTCATCAAAAAGACCTATTACACCGTAAATTATATAGCAGAAATCATACAGCTATTGGAAGCGTATTTACGAGACAAAGGATTCACGGATATTTTTTTAAAAATGACGCCCGACGTATATGCGAAAATACCGACGCCGCTCATCGACTACTTCTTATATCAGAATGGTTACCGGGAATTCTCCGAATTGAATTTTTACTGTAATTTAGACATCTATCAAAATGGCGTTGCAGAGGCGTTTTCATCCAACAAACGAAGGGAATGCCGCGCTTCTTTCAAAAACAATCTGACATTTCAAAAAATCACGGAACCGGAAGGCATTGCCCAATTTTATGACGTTTTACGCGCTAACCAACAAAAATTAGGGATCTCCTCCGTACACACACTGGATGAACTAAAGGATTTAAAATATCACCGCCTGGAGGATCGCATGGATTTCTATGGCGTATATCTGGAACAGGAAATGATTGCAGGCAGCATGGTATTCCGCTTTCACAATACCGTGTTCCACACACAATACCTGGCGTCCCAAGAACCGTATTTAAACTGCTACCCGATGCATTTTTTACTCTTTCATCTGATTTCACAGGCGATTTCCGAACGGATGCATATCTTCTCTTTTGGCATCTGTACAGAAGATCGGGGGGCATATTTAAATATGGGACTGGCAAGATTTAAAGAAGGCTTTGGCGCGTCCTATGGCGTCAATAAATCCTATGAAAAAGACTTAACAACAAAGACAATCTAACAAAATGAAAGAGGATGATTTTCTATGCAGATTATGAAATATGCGTTTCAGCAGCATGGGGATGAGCGGGGACATTTAATTGCACTGGAAGAATTCAACGATATACCGTTTCGGATCAAACGCGTTTACTATTTATACGATACCAAAGAAGGCGTCCACAGAGGATTCCATGCCCATAAATCTTTAAAACAAATCCTGATATGTATACATGGAAGCTGTAAAGTCCTATTGGATAACGGTAAAGAGAAAAAAATTGTGCCTTTGGAAAAACCCTACGAGGGTCTCTATATTCCGCACAATATGTGGCGTGAAATGTATGATTTTTCACCGGACGCCGTACTCGTCGTGCTGGCTTCCGAAGTGTATAACGAAGAGGACTACATACGCAATTACGACGATTTTTTAACGTTTATTGCCAAACACGAAGCAAACTGAAAAAGCAGAATCCCTCAACTGCGCTGCGCCACGGTTGGGGGATTCGTTCTTTGATTTCATGTCGCCTGTAAACTTCTTAAATCCTCAAGATATCATACGAAAGATCTCATCAAAACACTTTTCAAAGCTGTGGTTTTGTTTTACCTTTTCATGTCCATTCCTGGCAATCTCCATTCGCTTCTCTTCATGCTCCAGATAATAATCGATCTTATTCGCCAAATCCTGTTCATCTTCAAAAAACACAAAATCCACATCCGGAATAAAATAGTCCAGAAAATCAGCCTGGAAATTGGTAAGCAAAAACCCGCCTGCTCCCATAATATCCATACACCGCAGCGGTATGCCGGACTGGATGCTGCGCAGGGTAATATTTAAATTGATCTTACTGTTATGGAATACGTAGGGCATCTCCGAATAATAATCCACCACGCCCATATTCACGGCATTTGGAATCACGGCGTTTTGATCGATCGTATAAAGACGAAGCTTGGCGCGGGACGCCGCCGCCGTTAACAGGCTCCGGCGCTCTATCGCCGTCATCCTGCGGTTAATAAAGTAATTGGCGAAAATATATTCCAATGTTTCAATTCCATACATTTCATTGTGATATTTTACAATACGCTGCATATCGTCCACAATAATTTTAGGCAGCGTCTCTTCAATAAAATTATAGCCGGATACCTTCATCTGAGCATGCATTAACCCTTCCAAATATCCTTTGGTATAATCGGATATTCCCTGTAGCTTGGCAAAAAAATCATGATCCTCGTGGTACAGCGCACCCACAAACGACACTTCCGCGCTGAGCTTTTCCCGATCGTATTCCTTGGTCAATAAGAAGTCAATAATCGTGGCGTTGACCGGCAGCGGCATATAATAGACCGTCGAGATCCCCATTTTACGGAATTTCAGATATTCCTGACGATCAAATAAAAATACGTAGTTATTCTCATTGATAATCGTATACGAATACAACATGACAAACGGAGAATCATAAACCAGGGCAATATATTTCAGCTGATGCTTCTTTGCCGCAGCAGACAGCGCCGGAAAAAAATTAAACGAAAAACAAAGCTCGATCTGATTCTCTTCCACAAAGGCGTCAAACTCCTTTTCAAAGTCGCTGCTGATCCTCTGTAAATAATCGGCATGCTCAAAGAAAAACATCTTATGCCCCTGCTGCTCAAGCGTAAAGACCACGTCTACTTTTCCAAAACAACCCCAATCCAAAAATAATATATTCATAATTCCAAAGCATCCTTTTTTAAATTTTCCAAATAGGTTTTAAACAGAAAATGCCATGGAGAGCATCTCCGATATTCGGATGGCATACGTATGCTTTGCACGAACTTCTTCATAGCCGTTCTCTGCAATTTCCATTCTTTCCTTATCATGCGCAAGGTAATACTGGCATTTATCCACCAATTCCTCCATACTGCTGTAAATGTCTAAATGCTGTCCAATCGTAAGAAAGAGCGGAATTTCCTCCTGATAATTGGAGAGCACGAACCCACCGGAACCTAAGATATCCCATATGCGCAAAGGCAGACCGCTTCGGATTGCTTTGGAAGTCGTATTCAAATTAATTTTACTCTCATGAAAAATAATCGGCATCTCCGTCAGGGATTTGGCCAGGCCTTTATTGATCAGCTTGGGCAGACCGGACGTATCGCTCGCCGTATAAATTACCGTCGAAAAATTTTGGCTTAACGCCTGCATCGTTTCTATGCGTTCCATGGCGGTAATCTTATTGCCAATATAAAGCTGGGACAGCGTGATTTTATCGGTCAAAAACGATTCAGCCGGGTAGGTATAAAAATGCGGAAAATGCGCTTTAAACTCCTCCACCATCTCGTCCGTCAAAACCTTCTCGATAAAATAGTAGCCATAGATTTTTTTCTGCGCCTGCATAATGGCGTCCAGATAACCATTGAGATAATCCGGCGGATGATCCAAGCGGTCATACGGGCATTTTTCCGTATACAAAGAACCGACAAATGAAATATCCGCAGCAAATCTCTTGCGCTGTTCATCCGACGCGGCAAAAATCACTTCATCTTTTGCCTTTACGTTGGCTGCCAGAGGCAGATGAAAAACTCGTTCCGGATTGAACGGAGAAAATTCCTGATACAGCACATGATCAAACAAAAAAACCCGATTATATGGATTTTGAATCGACTTGGTATAAAGCTCCATCACCGGTGAATCCACAACCCAGCATAGATATCTGAGCTTAAAAATATTGCAGACCTCCGATAATACCGGAAAAAAATTAATGCTGAATACAAAATCCATCGGATGATCCATCAAAAAATCACTGACAATTCGAATGGATTCCTGAGCGGAAATCCCCTTATTGGTAATTTCTTCGGTAATTTCCATCACCGTATGCCCCAATTCCTGGAAAGTGGCAATGATATCCGGTTCGCAAATACTGCCGTAGCGATAAAATAATATATTCAATGCGTTTCCTCCTCAATGGTCTTTAGTATCCGCTTGATCCTATGGGCATAGGTATGCTCCTCCCTGACCTTTTTATAACCGTTGATAGCAATTGTCAGGCGTTCCTTTTCATGCGAAAGATAGAACTCTGTTTTTTCCAGCAATTCCTCTAAATCATGAAACACTTCTATTTCTTTTCCCACCGTAAACAGCTCTTCAACTTCCGGCTGATAATTTGTCAGCACAAATCCGCCGCATCCCATAATATCAAACACCCTCTGCGGTAAACCCGTCTCAATCGAAGGCAGCGTAATATTCAGATTGATTTTACTTAAATAGAAAATCTTATTCATTTCCGTGTCATAATCGACGCTTTCATGGATATGTACGCCTGTCAAATGCTCCGATCGGCTGTTCGTATACAATTCCACCGAAAACCGTTCCGCAAGAGCGTTTAGTACGGTAATCCGATCCATCTCCGCCAGCTTTCTGGTCAAAAGCAGCATTCCATAATAGAGGTCGTTTGTAATATCCCAGCAATTCAGATGTCCGGCCGACAACGTTTGATCCATATATTCCGTCACTTTGGCGGAAAGCCTGGGCCATTCCTTCACCTGCTTCCAATTACAAAGATTCTTCATCAGATACGTTTTTAATTCTAAGGCCAAATGCTCCGGAAACAGATGAATAATTTCATTATAAAAATTGTCCTCATATAAATGCCCGATAAACGAGATGTCACCGGCGTATTTCACTTCATCTTCCCGCGTAATCTGCAATGCGCCCGTGCGGGAAAGATTGACCCCCATCGGCAAATAATAGATGTGCCGGACATTTTGCCTGCGAAAATATTCATATTCGGCGCGGTCAAAAATAAACAAATAATTGTGGAAGTTGTAAATCGACGGATGAAATAAGGAAATCAGAGGAGAATCATACGTCCAGGAAATATAATCTACCGACAGACGCTCGCAGATATCCGAAATTTTCGGGAAATAACAGTACGAAATTACAAAAGAAAACTTCTCTTTCTCAAGCTTTGCCTCCACAGACTCATAGGCAGCCGGCTGATCCTCCAAGGGATCAAATTCATATTCTTCCAAAACAAACACATCATATCCCATTTCCATCAAAGTCCATGGAATATCCAAAACCGATCTTTTTGTTCGAATAAAGAAAAAATTCACAGCGTTTCCTCCAATCGCTTTACACATATTGGTTGATTGCAGTTACAATGCGATCTATTTCCCGCTCGGATAATCCCGGATATAACGGCAGGCTGACTTCTTCCCTGCAAATTCTGTCTGTAACGGGAATTTCCTTTTGTACGGCCTTTAATTCCGGATAAGCCGCCTGTTGTGGTATCGGTATCGGATAATGCACATTGACGCCAATGCCCCGCTGCTTTAAATAATCCAGGAACCTGTCCCGTTGGCTGCACAGGACGGGATATATATGAAAGACATTCCGTTCTTCTGACAATCCATCCGCAGCGGGGAGAATAATATTTGGATTTTGCATCCGCTCCTGATAAATGCCTGCAATCCGGATACGCTCACGATTCCACGCATCCAAATAGCGCAGCTTGACGCTTAAAAACCCCGCCTGCAATTCATCCAGCCTGGAATTACAGCCTTGATACAAATGCCGGTATTTTTCTATGGAACCATAGTTGCCAATCGCCCTTACTTTTTCGGCCAATTCCCCATCATTGGTCACAACCGCTCCGCCGTCGCCCAATGCGCCCAGATTTTTTCCGGGATAAAAGCTAAATGCGGCGGCATCGCCCAGACTGCCGGCCCGTTTCCCCCGGTATCTTGCCCCATGCGCCTGCGCGGCGTCCTCAATCACTTTTAATCCATGCCGGCCGGCAATCTCACAAATTGCGTCCATATCGGCTGTTCTGCCGTAAATATGAACAGCAATCACGGCTTTTGTTCTGGCGGTGATTTTGGATTCCATCAAAGAAACGTCCATGGTGTACGTCCGCATATCCGCGTCTACAAAAACGGGAGTCGCTCCGACATCCGTCACAGCCAAAACCGTGGCTATAAACGTATTGGCTGGAACAATCACTTCATCTCCCGCCCCAATGCCATATGCCTGTAGGATAAGCCGCAATGCATCCAACCCATTGCCGACGCCCACACAGGCCGGCGCCCCGCAATAAGCGGCAAACGCTTCTTCAAACTGTTTGTTATATTTGCCGGAAATATACCAGCTTCTGTCTACGACTTCCCGGTATACGTTATCCAGCTCTTCTCTGATCGGCTCATGTATGGCTTTAAGATTTAAATATGTAATCATCTTTTTACAAATCCTTTTATCTGCTCCATCATAAAATCCAGCTTTTCCTTCGTCATCCCCGGATAAACGCCAATCCACAAACTATTGTTCATAATGAAATCCGTATTGTCCAGGCTGCCAACCACCCGGTATGCGTCCCCCGTCTCCCGGATCTGGTCAAAGCAAGGATGCTTGATTAAGTTTCCGGCAAATAAATTCCGTGTCTGGATATGATGTTCCTCTAAAAACCCGCTCAATTCATCTCTGGTAAAACCCACGCCTTCTTTTACCGTCATCAAAAAACCAAACCAGCTTGGCTTTGTATCCTTCTGCGCTTCCGGCAAGATCAATTGTTCCTCACAATCACGCAGTCCATCCCGCAGATACTGCCAGTTTTCCCGACGGCGCCGGATAAAATCCGGCAGCTTGTTGAGCTGCGCGCAGCCAACTGCCGCCTGCATATCCGTAACCTTTAAATTATATCCAAAATGCGAATAGACATATTTATGATCATACCCTTGGGGCAATTCCCCATACTGCCGCTCAAAACGATGGCGGCAGGTATTATCCACGCCCGGCTGGCAATAACAATCACGCCCCCAATCACGCAGAGAATTGACAATCCGGTACAATTCCGCATGATCTGTATAAACGGCGCCGCCTTCCCCCATTGTCATATGGTGCGGCGGATAAAAACTGGACGTGCCGATATCCCCGATCGTCCCGGTATATTTCCACTCTCCGTTCCATTTCACCAATGAACCTAAGGCGTCGCAATTATCCTCCACAAGCCATAGCTGATGCGCGTCGCAAAAAGCCTTGACGGCCGACAAATCAAATGGATTCCCCAACGTATGCGCCACCATTACCGCTTTTGTCTTATCCGTACAGGCCGCTTCCAGCTGAGAAACGTCAATATTGTACTCCGGAATCGACACATCGACAAACACCGGGATCGCCCCATACTGGAGGATCGGTGCGACGGTTGTCGGAAAACCCGCCGCCACCGTAATCACCTCATCCCCTTTTTGGATCTGCCGTTTCCCCAGCTTGGGCGAAGTCAACGCCATAAATGCCAGTAAATTGGCAGACGAACCGGAATTGGTCAACGAACAGTGCGAAACCCCGAGAAATTTGGCGAATTCTCGTTCAAATTGCAACGCATAACGACCCGCTGTCAGCCAAAATTCCAGTGAAGCATCCACCAAATTGACCAACTCCGCTTCATCAAACACCCGTCCGGCATAGCCAATCCGATCTCCTGCCAAAAAAGACTCTTCGTTCTTAAACTGCTCTTGATAGTATTGTTTCGTCAACTCTAAGATTTGTTGTTTGATCTCACGTCCGGCCATCTGTCTATTCTCCCTAATCTTCCCATATTTTCCACGGCGCCTGTTTATGATTCCACATCGTCTCTAACAGATGCCGATCACGGAACGTTTCCATCGGAGACCAAAAGCCTTCATGGCGATAAACGCCGATCCGCCCGTCCCTTCCAAATGTATCCATCATTTTTTCTTCTAAAAAAAATTTCCCTTCATTCAGATATTGAAAAATCTCAGCGCTAAAAACCAAGTTGCACGCATTGACCCAGGCATCGCGTATCCTTGGTTTTTTTTCCATATCCATATGACCGTCCTCATTAATCGGCAGAATCTGATTTCTTCCGGTCGGCCTGGACACGGCCATCGTGACCAGCTTTTGTTCCTCCAAATGCTGCTCCACCAACTTTTGAATAGAGATATCGGATACGCAGTCTCCATAGGCAACTAAAAAATAGGGATCGTCCTCAAGGTACCTGCGAATCGTCATAATCCGCTCGGTAATTGTGGAATTCAATCCCGTATCCATCACGGAAACATTCCAATCCTCTGTTTTTTTCCGATGTATGTCCACATGATTGGTCTGTAAATTCACAGTAATATCCGATTGATATATGTAGAAATTCATAAAATAATCTTTTATCATTTCTCCCTTATATCCGGTGCAAATAATAAAATCGTTATATCCAAACGCAGAATACTGCTTCATAATATGCCATAAAATCGGCCTGCCTCCTATTTCAGCCATAGGTTTGGGTTTTTTTTCATTCTCTTCATCAATCGTGCTGGGCAATCCGCCCGCTAAAATTACTACTTTCATTCTATTATCCTCATTTTATCCTAAATATCAACGATTATATCATAAAAATTTTAAAAAGTATATTGCACATTATTGCCAAAAATAGAACCTTTTTTAATTTTTTTACAAAAGTATTATCTATAATATTCTTGCAAAAATATTTATTATATTATATAATTTAATATAGTAGTATTGTGTAATTTTAGCTTTTTTGTACATAATCTCCAAGCACAAAAATAGGTAGGAGGTAGGCAGCATGATCACCCGACAACTGGAAAGCGATTTATCCTATACATACCATCAACTGACCAAGGAAGAACTTGCAAAATTAAAAAACTCCACGATCTTAATGACCGGCTGCGCAGGATTTCTCGGTTTTTATTTTGTACACTTTTTTTATCAATACTGTACGGAACTGAACCTAAAAAAAGTGATCTGTCTGGATAATTTTATGCTCGGTTATCCAAAATGGCTGGACAACATCAAAAAAGACGAACGCTTTATCGTACAGGAATTTGATATTATCAAAGACCCTATCCATCAGATTGCAGAAGCCAAAGACGCTGATTACATCATCCATATGGCGTCCATTGCATCTCCCATTAATTACCGAAAATATCCGATTGAAACTGCGGACGCCAATATTTGGGGACTGCGGAATCTTTTAGACTTTTATAAAGACAAACCTATCCGGGGACTTCTGTTTTATTCGTCCAGTGAAATATATGGCGATCCGATTCCGGAAGCGGTTCCCACTTCCGAAAACTATCATGGCAATGTAAGTCCCATTGGCCCCAGAGCTTGTTATGATGAAGCGAAACGCTTCGGCGAAACGATGTGCAGGCTTTTTGCCGAACAATACCAGATGCCGATCGGCATCACAAGATTGTTTAATATTTATGGACCCGGCATGAAATTAAATGACAAACGCGTACCCGCGGATTTTGCCAAAAACATTTGCCATGACAGCGATCTTATCATCCTGTCGGACGGCACGCCAAGCCGTACTTTTTGCTATATTGCAGATTCGATTGTCGGTGATTTCAAAATCCTGTTATATGGAAAATTTGATTTCTTTAATATTGGCATTGAAAAACCGGAAATTGCCATTTCCCGTTTGGCCGAGATCTATCAAACAGCAGGTAAAGAAATTTTAGGTTATCAGGGAAACGTCATCTATCAGGTTTCAGAAGATAAGGATTATTTAACAGACAATCCAAAACGCCGTTGCCCGAATATCCAAAAAGCTCGAAACCTATTAGGGTACCAACCCCAAATCATAATTGAAGAAGGCATACGCCAATTCTTACAATTTATCAAAGAAAGTCCGGAGGAAAATTTACTATGGTAACAGTATTTGGTTTGGGGTTTGTAGGACTGACTACAGCTCTTGGTTTTGCCCACTTGGGATATGACGTATACGGCATCGATGTCGATGAAACGCGCACAGAGATTTTACGCAACGGCAAGCTCCCGTTTCTGGAGCCGGAAATGGAAGATGTGCTGCAAAAACATCTCAACCACAACTTTTTTATCACAGACGATATTCCAAAAGCGGTGACAAACAGCAATTATATCTTTTATTGCGTAGGCACTCCCTATGGCAAAAATGGATGCGCCGATCTGACCTATCTGTTTTCCGCTATGGAAAGCGCTTTGGCCGCCATAAAAGACGAAACATTTCGCGTGCTGGTTATAAAATCCACGATCCCGCCGTCGACTACAGCCGAAAAAATTTTGCCTTTTATAGAATCCAAAAAAACCTCCTCGCAGCGTCTTGGCATTGCAAATAATCCGGAATTTTTAAGAGAAGGCCACTGTTGGGAGGATTTTACAGGCGCAGATCGCATTATACTTGGATGCAATGATAACCAATCCCAAGAAATGCTGATACGGCTTTATGAACCCCTGGGCATTCCGATTAAATGCGTTTCTCAATCTACGGGCGAATTCATCAAGTATCTTTCCAATACGCTGCTTGCCACCTTGATCAGCTATTCCAATGAAATGTCTGAAATTGCAGACGCCATCGGAGGAATCGATGTAGCGGACGCATTTCATATTTTACATATGGACAAGCGCTGGAACGGCTGCGATATGACGTCTTATGTCTATCCCGGATGCGGCTACGGCGGATACTGCCTTCCTAAAGATACGTCCGCTTTGTACGCGCAAGCCGCCGCCAAAGGGATCCAACCGCCGATCTTAAAACATGTGATTGAAACCAATCATCACCGCGCGTCTGTCATTGCCAAAAAAATTTCCTCCGGTATGCCCAAAGACTCTGCGATTGGAATCTTAGGTCTTTCCTTTAAACCGTTATCCGACGACGTCAGAGATACGCCTGCCGCCAGAATTATTAACGAATTGCGCACGCTTGGCTATCACAATATCTACGCATACGATCCGGTGGCTATGGATGAATTTCACAAACATTACCCGGAAATTTTGATTCAACCCGCCGAATCTGCTCACGCCCTGTATAACGTTTCCGATGTGGTCGCCATTGTAACGGCCTGGGAAGAATTTCGGGAAATTCCTTCCTATGGCAGCAAAAAAATTGTGGATTGTCGATATATGCTTGACAAAGCATAAGGGGGAACACTATGGAAACTTATTTGGAACAAGCAACACAGGAATCTAAAATACTGGCCGATTATCAGACGTTGTGCAAATACATACAGCTCCAATGCGAAAAAGACAACGCCGACGAACTAGACATCTTATCCGTTCTTGAAGATTTTTTAGAAATCTCCAAAGAACTGACCGGCTTCTTTCAAAAAAATCTGTCTATAGAACAAGATACCTTTTGGGATACGCATGCGCTTGTCCAACAGGAAAGTTTTCGATCTATTTTCAAAAATTTAGCGGAATTAACCGGACAGATTCTACAAAATTATGAAAAGCCGCTAAAAAAATGCACAGGCTGCGGAGAACGCGTACATTATTTTGCTTTTCCCGGATACTATCAGAAAATGCGCAAACAATATCACGTGCCAAACTGGGTAAGGGGCGAATGCGGAAATGAACAAGAATATATGTGTCCGGTATGCGGAGCCTTCGACCGGGACAGGCTTGCGATCTTATATCTAAAAAAATGCCTTGCCGACCATCCTGACGCTTCTTTACTGCATATTGCGCCCTCCAAGGGCATCGAACAATTTATCCTGACGAATTTTCCAAATCTACGGTATCACACCTGTGATCTATACATGAAAAACGTAACGTTTTCACTCAATATTGAGCATATGGACGCTATCAAAGACGAAAGCTATCATTTTATTATTTGTATTGACGTATTAGAACACGTGGAAAAAGACCTGGATGCCATCCGGGAATTTTACAGAATTTTAAAGCCAAATGGACAGGCGTTGATCATTTCCCCCGTATGTCTTGCAATTGACGAAACGGATGAAGATATTCATGCAACGGAAGCGGAACGCTGGAAACGCTTTGGACAAAACGATCATATAAGACTATATGCAAAAAATGATTTTATCAACAGACTGCGCACTCCGGGATTTCATGTTTCTCAAAAAGATATCCATGATTTTGGATACGAAACATATCAGGAAAACGGACTGCTGGAAACATCCGTACTATATGTCTTGGAAAAGTCATTATCAATTTAAGCGTTGGGAGGAACATACCAAATGAATCAAAACGAACCGCTGGTAAGCGTTATTATGCCCTGCTATAACCACGAAAAATATGTTGCCGATTCCCTGGAAAGTATTTTTAACCAGACGTATCCCCATCTTGAAGTGATTATTGCCAACAACGGCTCTACCGATCATACGGGAGAGATTATACGCCAATATCAGGATAAAATTGACAAACTGATAGAAATGGACGCCAATGACATTGCAGCATGTGAAGAATTGCTTTATTCCAGCTGCACCGGCGATTATATTGCAATGGCGCATTCCGATGATTGGTGGGAACCCCAAAAAATAGAAAAACAATTACAGGCGCTAAGCCAGCATAAAGATTGCGGAGCTTGTTTTACATGGGCATTTTATACGACAGAAGATCTCAATACCCTGATCGACGACCCCTCTTTTTTGGTGCGCAACAAAAGCCGGAACGAATGGCAACGTACTTTATTAGTTTATGGGAACTGCCTGAGCCATCCATCGCTGCTGATAGAACAAGATCGTATGCTGGAACTCAGAGCCTATATGAATGTGCTGCCCAGGCTTGGCGATTGGCATACCTGGCTGGAGCTGCTGCGCACCACCAATATCTACATACTGGAAGAAGGCCTTGTCAAAATGCGGCGGCACGAAAAAAATATCAGCGCCATCAATGCAACCAACTGTTGGGCCGATCGGATAGAACAGAGCTATATGATGGAAAGAGTCTGTACCGTATATACGGATACGGAATTTGCAGACATCTTTCGCGCTGATTTTGTCAATCCAAACGCCAGCACAACACAGGAGCTATATTGTGAGAAGCTGCTGCTTCTGCTTCGGATTGCCGCAGAAAATCCGTTTATGGTCAGCGGAGCGCATAAAATGTTTTGCGAAGGCCTGATCCGGCCGGACGTCCGGGAAGTTTTAAAAAACACGTATCACTATGACCGGATGAACCTGTGGAATTTTGAATATGACAATAACTTGCTCCACGCAGTTCATACAATGTATGAACTGCAGCAGCGCGAAAATTGGCAAATGTTAACCGATCTTGAGACACAATTATTCTCCCTGTTGGATATGGCGGAAAAGCTGCGTTCTCGTGGACAAATAAAAGAAGCCAAAAAGACAATACTATCCATGCAGGAAACCATCCAGGCAATTCAAACGTTTTTGGAACAATACGCACAGCTATTGACTCCCAATCAAATGATGAACCTGCGCGCCTGTCAAAAACAGCTGCAAAACCCAAACCTGCAACCAACAGAAACTCTATTCCGCCATACGCAGGAATATCTGATGGCATTGAAAGATTTACGAAAACAAATGGAGGAAACCTAATATGGCCAATCAAACGATACAATTGTTTATACTCAATTTGACCTTAACCTTACGCTGTACCTTAAAATGCAAATTATGCGTGGCAGATATTATGAAATATGAAAAACGCCCCCATTTTTCTACAGACTATCTGATACAGTCATTAGACAAAGCCTTTCAGATTGTAGATCGGGTAGAACGGATGCAGCTTAGCGGCGGAGAACCTCTGCTGCATGAAGATATTGCTCAAATTTTAGATAAAACTATGGAATATCAGGATCGGTTTGGCAATCTGGGAATTTTTTTAAACGGAACGGTCACATTAAGCGACGCGTTGATTGACTCCATTCAAAAATACGATCCGGCAAAATTTATGTTTTATATTTCCCACTATGGAAAGCATTCCCCCAAAGTAGACGATATTGTCGCCCAATTAGAACAACATCATTTAAACTATGCGGTGAAAAAATACCACGGCGAAAACCAGCATATGCAGGGATGGGTCGATTACGGCGATTATGAGCTTCAGGATTATAGCGAGCAGCAATTGGAACAAATTTTTCAAAACTGCGGCGTATGCCAGATGGGCGGCATTTGGTCCGTGCGTTTTGGAGAAATACACCGCTGTACCAGGAGCGCAAGCGGAATGTCGCTGGGGAAAATACCACGTGTGCCGGAGGATTATATCGACCTGTTTGACGCAAATAAAACCATCGAAGAACAGCGCGCAAAAATGGCGCGCCTGATCCATCAATCATACATCACAGCCTGTAAATATTGTCCGGGGGATTTTGGAACCACCGACGTTACCAAAAGACATCCCGCAGGAGAACAGATGGAACTATGAGAATTTTTGTAAAAGCCTTTTTAGATAAAAATTTAGGCGATGATCTGATGCTTTTCGAGTTGTTTGACGCGTTTCCAAACGACTGCTTTACGTTAAGCTGCAATAACGAATATGCAGCCGATTATCGGCGCCTGTTTGCCAATCAAAATCATGTGACTGTGACTAGGACAGAGCTTTGGCAGATACATACCTTCGGCAAGGGATATTTTGACGTTATCCTGCAAATTGGCGGCTCCATCCTGCAAGGCAGCCGCAATATCGGCTGTTACTACCGCTGGCGCAATATCCGGGCTGTCTGCGCGCAAAAAAAATACGGAACCCACTACTATATCACCGGCTGCAATGTAGGACCGTTTATCAATCGCCTGACGCAATTGTTTGTCCGTTTAGAAATTATGAGCTGCAACGGAATCAGCGTACGCGATCAAGCCTCCTATCGATTTATTAAAAAAGGCTTGACCCGTAATATTCCGGTTGTTTGGGCGGACGATTTACTGATGGGTTATGTGCGCCGCTATGCTATCCATGCGCACAAAAGCGAAGCCGCGCTGGGCGTTTCCGTCATGCTTCCCCGTGGAATGGAAGCGCAGAGAAAAGCGATCATCCGGGCATATGCCAATATCTGCAATGGCTATATAGCCAAAACCGATCAACCGATCAAACTGCTTTGCTATGATTCGGGAATACAAAACGATCGTTCCATTGCAGAAGCTGTCATAAAAAAGTGTTTTGCTCCGGATCACATATCCATTGTTTCCTACGAAAACGGCAACTATTCTACGGTGATCGCCGAAACCATATCTTGCGAAGCTGTTATTGCGACCAGATTCCACAGTATGATTTTAGCCTTAAGCGCAAAGATTCCGGTCTATCCTATTATATACAGCAATAAAATGCAAAATGTCCTGAACGATATGGGACAGGGCGACTGCGGCATGACCATAGAACAGTTTGCCAACGGCGGCGACAGACAGCTCCTTGGCCACCTGATGCGCCGGCAGCATTTCGTCTATAGAAACGCACGGACACACAGTTCCAACAAACATTTTGCATTTATAAAAAAATTACAGGAGACGCTATGAACTATACGCAATTTGGCAATACAGGCGAAAAAATATCCCGGTTGGGATTTGGCGCCATGAGGCTTCCAGGCAGAAAAGACGACGATTCCAAGCTCGATCTCGATCAATCGGTAGAGCTTTTGCACCGGGCATATAAAGCCGGCGTCAATTACGTGGACACTGCATACACCTACCGCGGAGGACAAAGCGAAGAAGCCGTGGGCGAATCTCTAAAAGGAATTTCAGAAAAAATCCTGGTAGGCTCCAAATTCCCGTTGTCAGACAATCCCAAAACGGGCGACTACCGAAAAAAACTGGAAATATCCTTAAAACGCTTACATCGGGAACAGATCGATTTTTACTATTTTCATGCCGTGGAACGGAAAGCGTTTGACGAAGTCATTCTAAAACAACATCTACTGGAAGAAGCGTTAAAAGCCAAGGAAGAGGGTTTGATCCGACATATCTCGTTTTCTTTTCATGACAAGCCGGAAGAAATGAAATACATCATTGACCGGGGAGAAATTTTTGAAGGCGTTTTATGTCAATATAATATCCTGCATCGTCAAAATTATGAAGCCATGTCCTATGCGAAAAGCAAAGGCCTGGGCGTAGCTGTTATGGGGCCTCTGGCCGGCGGCAAATTTGTCGTTTCCGATGAAGCAATACAACATATGAGCCATACCAGAACATCCAGCACGGCGGAAATCGGTCTGCGGTTTGCTTTCAATAATCCCTATGCGGACGTTGTACTGTCCGGCATGAAAAATATGCAAATGCTGGAGGAAAATATACAAATCGCCTCGAAACCAACGGCATTTACCCAAAAAGAAGAACAGATGCTGGAACAGATGATAGAAGAAAACAAAATCTTAGGCGACTGTTATTGTACGGAATGCTGTTACTGCCTGCCTTGTCCCATGGGCATTAATATCCCCTATATATTCCGGCTTTTAAATTTAGACAGAGCCGATCATCTGACTGCGTTTGCCAAAACCAGATTTGCGGAACTGCAAAGCCGTCAGGACAAGCAAATCACGATATTTTCCACGAATATGGGCATTGGAAACGATCCCAAAAACTGTATTTCCTGTGGAAAATGCATCCAAAAGTGTCCTCAAAAGTTAAATATTCCGGAAAGGCTAAAAGAGGCCATCCAAAGGTTCAGCTAATGGGGAGGAAACATAGGAGAGGAGACAGGAATGGAACGCAATCCTGAAATTTCAATCATTATGATCAGCCATAACCGGGAACAGTTTATTGTTCGGGCAATGGACTCTATACTGGGACAAACGTTTCAGAATTTTGAATTTATTATTGTGGACAACGGCTCCACGGATAACAGCAAAGTCCTGGCCAACGCATATGCACAGCGCAACCAGAAAATCAAGCTCATACATATACCGGAAAGCCTGATTGGAACAGCCAGAAATGCAGGGTTGGATCATGCAGTCGGAAATTATATCACGTTTATCGACGACGACGATTATGCCTATCCTGAAATGATTGCATTTTTATATCATAATATCCGTACAGAAAACGCAGACATTTCTCTTTGCGGCTCTTATCGGACATTCGAGGGTAAAAACCGGCCCTATTTTATCTATGATGAAAAATATGTATTTGACGCGGAAGGCGCAACCAAAGAATATCTGACGCGAAAGCTTTGGAACGCTCCTTTGCCAACCAAGTTACTCAAAAGGGAGCTTTTTGAAAACATCCGTTTTTTAGAAACGGGTCTGTACGACGATATCCATGTAGCATACCGATATTTTATCCATGCAAAAAAAGTTGTCGCCGAGGGAAAACCCCTATACAGCTTTACGGATCATGACGGCAATCACTCATCTGCGGCCATCAGCGACGATCAGTTATATCCTGAATTGCTGGAAGAGTATTTTGGCGCTTTTCGGGAACGAACGCAGTATATCGAGCGGCATTTGCCCAATGTCGGCGCATACGCCCGTTATAGCGAATGGTCTTATATGCTTTCGATGTGCAATAAGATTCACATCCATCATCTGACCAACTGTAACGAACAGCTCTCCCATATCGAAGAAACCCTGACAAAACATTTACAAGAATTTTCTGATTCACCCTATCTAAAAGATTTTGAAGCAAAATGGTTAAAAAAATATATCATATAGTGAAAGGACAAAACTATGAGCGATCGAATCGAAGTACGCCGTACCGTAATGAACATTACAGCGAGATGTACCCTCAAATGTAAAATGTGCGTAATGGGAGTCCCATATTTGAAAAATCCTCCACATTATTCCTATGAAGTAATTGAAAAAAGCATCGAAAATATGTTTGCAATTATGGACTATATTGAATGGACGGAATTCTCCGGCGGCGAACCATTGATGCATCAGGATTTGGATCGGATGGTTGCCAAAATGATGGAGTATAAAAATCAGTTTGATAAATTGATTCTTATGACCAACGGAACCATTTTGCCCCAGGGACGTCTGGCGGAAGAGCTGATTAAGCACAAGGACAAAATCATTGTCATGATGAGCCATTACGGCGACTTATCCAAAAACGCCGAACCGCTGATTGCTTTTTGCCAGGATCATGCGATTCCGATTGAAGTCAAAAAATACTATGGCGAGGAACAGCACTTTGGCGGCTGGATCGATTATGGCGACTATCACAAATATAACCGCAGCGAGACGCAGTTAAAAAAAATCTATCAAAACTGCGGCATTACCAAGATGAAGGGATGCTTTACCACACACGGAGGGCAGATGCATTGGTGCGTGCCGTCGGCAAAAGGAATGAAACTTACCCAAGACATACCGGATAACCGGGAGGAATATATCGACTTATTTGACGAAACGCTGACGATTGCAGAACAGAAAGCCAAAGTAAGGCGCATGCAAAACCGCGAGTTTATCTCGGCCTGCGATTACTGTATTGGCATTTTCGGAACGGACGATCCTTCGAAACGCATCCAGGCGGCAGAACAGATCTAATCGGACAAAAAGAGGGCATAGCCATGAACATTGAGAATAAACAGCCATTATTTGAGCCAAACCGGATTCCGTTATATGTCAAGGTTCCATTAGACGCTCCCATGAGCGTAACGATTGAACCCTCCAGTATTTGTAATTTCCAATGCGCCTATTGCGCACAGGCCTTGGGAAAAGATTTTGAGCAAAGGCATTTTCACAGACAGCTTATGTCTATGGATATATTTGACTTAGTCATCAGACAGCTAAAGTCATTTGGAAAAATCAAAAAAATCCATTTATTCCGAAATGGGGAGCCGCTTTGCAATCCCAACCTCGCCAAAATGGTGAAAAAGCTGAGGGAGGAAGATATCTGTGAAACCATCAACATCAGCACAAACGCCTCCCTGCTCACTCCGGAAATTTCCGACGCTTTGATTGAAGCAGGCCTGTCCTCGCTATCCGTTTCACTAAACGGTCTCTCCGGAGAACAATTTCAAAAAACCTGCGGCGCGGACGTTGATTTTGAGCAAATCTATCAGAATTTAGCCTATTTCTACGAACACAAAAAACATTGTAAGCTATTTATCAAAATCATTGATATTGCGCTTTTAGATAAAACCGAAGAAGCGAGGTTCTATCAATTATTTTCACCGATTGCCGACCGGGTATATGTCGAAACGGCCGTACCGGTATATGAAAGCATTGACTACAGCCATATGCTCCGGCAATCTGCGGTAACCAGATCCGGCATTCCGGTAAAAGAACCCGTCGTTTGCCAAATTGTTTTTTTCCATATGCACATTTTGGCTAACGGAGACGTTGTACCCTGCAACAGTATCGAATTTCCCATCCATACATGGAATATCCAAGAAAAGACGCTGTATGATATCTGGAATTCCCAAGAAAGGACACAGTTCCTCTGGCAGCAGTTAGAAGGAAATCGAAAACAGAACCGCATATGCGCCAATTGTCAGAGATTATGCCAGGAATATCAACCCCAAGACGGCCTGGATGAACATATGGAAGAAATCAAAGTGAGGTGGAGAGAAAAATATGAAAGAAAATGAAAAAGTCCAAGAACTACATGGAAACGATCGGGTTATTTTATGGCAAAACATTCCGTTAGCAAGTCCGTTTGCCGTCTTTATCGAGCCTTCTTCCGCGTGTAACTTTTCATGCTGCTATTGTCCGCACTCGATCGGACACGAACGCTTTACGCGCGAAGTCAGGCCATATGGGAATATGTCCTGGGAGACCTTTCAAAACGTGTTGGAACAGATGTGCGGACTTAAAGAGACCTTAAAACTGGTGGAATTTTCAGGAGTTGGGGAACCGTTGCTAAATCCTCGTTTTCCGGAAATGCTCAAAGCGACCAAACAGAGCCAATGCACCAAACACATCCGCATGATTACGAATGCCTCTTTGCTGACTCCCGAAATCATAGATCAGTTGATCGAGTCCGAGGTGGACAGCGTTCGCATCTCCTTGCAGGGGATAACCGACGCGTCCTATAAGAAAATAACCAAACGAGACGTCAGTTTCCAGCAAATTATGGACAATCTAACTTATTTTTATCAGCATAAAGGCAATACGCAGCTCTATTTAAAGAATATCAATATTGCCTTAACCGAATCCGAACGGCAGGAATTTATCGATCGATATTCTGAAATTGCAGACAGAATCTATATTGAAAATATTATCCCGTTTTTCAATAATGTCGATTATTCCAATATCATTGAAAATGACCAGGAAGATCGCTATCACCGAAAACTACAAACGATTGACGTCTGTCCGCATTGCTTTACCGATCTGGATATTAATATCTACGGCGATATCTCCGTCTGCGGCCAGGTGAATAAACCCATTGTACTCGGCAATGTAGCCAATTTGACCTTAAGGGACGCCTGGGACAGTCAGGAGCGAAAAGCATTTTTAATCCAACAGTTAAAAAAAGAACGGCATTTAAACGAAGTGTGCCAAAAATGCCAGATTCCATCCTGTTCCTTGGCGTCGGCAGAAGATATCATCGACGATCATACGGAATATGCACTGAAACAAATGGAATCATAGACAGGAATCAAAAAGGAGGAGCTGGATATTCCAGCGTCAAGAAGCTATGCGTTATTTAATTGTTATGCCGCGTCAGACCAAGGTAAACGAACATTCCTATTATTTTCCGTTGGGGATACCTTATGTCTCCGCGAGCTTAAAAGCAACCAATCGGGATGTCATATCCTACAACCTGACCTATAAAACAGGCGATGACAAAGAACTGATCCGGCAGATTGTAAAAAACGAACGGATCGATGTCATTGGCGTCGGCGGATTGACCGGCCAATACTGGGAAATATCCGATATCCTATACGCCGCCAAAGAAGCCAATCCCTATATTATCACAATGGTTGGCGGCGGTATTATTACTTCCGACCCGCAGGCCGCTATGGAAGCTCTGGAAATTGCAGATTACGGCATGATTGGCGAAGGTGAAATCACCATTTGCGAACTGGCGGACGCGATTGAGGGAAAAAGAAAATTTGAAGAGGTCAACGGTTTAATTTACCGTTCTGCGACCAACGACGCCTGGATCACAACGGCTCCCCGGCAGGAAATTATGGATTTGGATTCAATTATTTTTCCAGATTACGAGGGGTTTGATTTTGGAGAGATGATGGGAAAATCACCGCAACAGATCCTGCACGTTGCAGAAGGAAATATCGCGTATATTTCCGGCGGCCGTTCCTGTCCGTTTAACTGTACGTTTTGTTTCCACCCAAGCGGTTCCCGCTATCGCAAACGTTCGCTGGACAGCGTCTTTGAGGAAATCGATCAATTATGCGCGGCGTACCCGATACAATGCGTCAATTTTTCGGATGAATTATTTTCCAATAATTTGGATTACGTCAGGGAATTTTGCCGACGCATTCAAGCGAGAGGTTTAAAATTTATTATATGGATGCGGGTGGACACTACGACGCCCGAAATGATTCGATTATTAAAAAATAGCGGCTGTTTGTATATTTCCTATGGCCTGGAATCGGCAGACAATACGGTTTTAAAAAGTATGCGGAAAAATATCACGATTGAGCAGATCGAGCGCGCGCTGTCGATTTGCAAAGAAGAAGATATGAATGCGATGGGCACCTTTATCTTTGGCGATTTAGCCGAAACCACGGAAACCATGAACCGCACATTGGATTGGTGGAAAGCGCATCCGGAATATACGATTGAACTCAATTTTATCCGCGTATATCCGGGATCGCATCTGTATCAAGTGGCTTGTAAAAACGGCAAAATAAAAGATAAGGTGCAATTTATTAAAGACGGATGCCCATTAATCAATATTTCCAAAATGACCGACGAAGAATTCAAAGCGCAAATTGAAAAAGTCACCTCCCTTTCACATATCAGACAGGATCAAATACTGGATGCCAAACTGTCTTATATCGGCGGAGGCAAAACGGATATCCAGGGCAGATGCCCGCACTGTCAGACACAAAATGAATGGCGCGGACAGGATCTGTTCCGGCCGATCACAAAAATTCTATGCCATCATTGCAACAAGCCGCTCGATATCATTGCAGCGGATTATGCCGGAGATATTTTTGAACGCAATTTAAGGACACTAAGCGATCGGCGTATCGTTCTATGGGGCATGATCAATGCAGTCAACGACATGGTGCGCATTATGCCCGGTCTGCTGGACGACCATGTATTTTTCGTTGACGCTTCTGAATTAAAGCAGGGTGGAAAAATGTGTGGAAAAACGATCGGTTCCCCGGATATTATTATAAAAGAACACATCGACGCCGTACTGATTGCTACGACAACGCCAACCGCAATCGACAGCATTCGATATACCATTGAAACCAATTATCCGCAGGTCAGGGACGTATGGTATATCGGCGATCTGATGTCTCCTGATTTTCCGCGCTTACCAGAACTCCCATAAAATCAAAAAATAAAATCCTCCAACTGTATCTCTATACAGTGGGGGATTTTATATTATTTATATAATTTTTTTCAATGCCTCCCGTAGCTGCGTCTCGTCTAACCATTCTGTATTATTTCCGGAATTATATTCAAACCCTTCGGCAACCTTCCTGCCTCCCGGCAGAAAATTTTTCTCGAAATCCCACCATTCAAAATGCGGATATATAATATAATGCTTCTGATACTCATACGTCATAAAGGAATCGTCTCTGGTCACCATGACCTCATGCAGCTTTTCCCCTTCCCGAATCCCAAATTCATCGATCTGACACCCCGGCAGCATGGCTTTGGCCAAATCTCCAATATGAAACGACGGTATTTTAGAGATAAAGGTTTCTCCTCCGTTTGATTCGCGCAACGCTTTAAATACCAGTTCCACGCCCTGATCCAGCGTAATCCAAAAACGGGTCATCCGCAAATCCGTAACCCCCAGCGTATCCCCGCCGCCGTCGATCACTTTTTTCCAGATAGGAATTACCGACCCCCGGCTGCCGGCTACATTGCCATAACGGACGACAGAAAAAATCGTCTTATAATTTTTTCCCCGATATGCATTCGCGGCAATAAACAATTTATCGGACACCAGCTTTGTGCCGCCGTACAAATTAATCGGATTGACTGCTTTATCCGTCGAAAGCGCCACTACTTTTTTTACGCCGCAGTCCAACGCAGCGTCGATAATATTCTGCGCACCATGAATATTGGTCTTAATCGCCTCCATCGGATTATACTCACAAACCGGCACCTGTTTCATGGCTGCGGCATGAATCACATAATCCACTCCGGCAAACGCCCGGTATAATCGGTCTTTATCCCGAACATCGCCGATAAAAAAACGAACCTTATCCATATCCACTTTGTCCGCATATTCCATTTTCATGACGCTCTGCTTATATTCATCTCTGGAATAGATAATAACCTTTTGCGGATCATATTGGGCAAAAATTTTTTCCAAAAATTTCTTGCCAAAGGAGCCTGTTCCTCCTGTTATTAACACTGTTTTGCCGTTTAACATTACACACCGCCTACTCTACTGCTCACTTCTTGTCCATTTCATCATACACTTCTATACTCTTCATCATGGCCAGTGTCTTTTGATCCGACTGTAGCATCGTTTGACAGGCTTCTTTCTTTAAGATAGCATGATATTCCACCGCTAACGAATATCCTGCCCCCATCGCATGACTCTCATATGCCGGATCCAGACAATCCACATAATAAATGCTGTCTATCTCGATGCCCAACTCAAACATAAACGTCAGGCAATGCTCTTGCATATTACACAATGATACCATTTTCGCCCCTTCTATGCAATCAAAAGATAAGGAGGCGTCATGATTTGCCAATAATAACTCCTGACGGGAAGGAATCCATGCCACATAACATTCTGCGCCGTTTTTTTGCTGTTCCCGGATTTTTTCTGTA
>CAOJLW010000005.1 GCA_948438565.1 uncultured Lachnospiraceae bacterium
AAAAATATTGAAAAAAGGCAAAAGACATTGATAAAAAACTATAAATATGTAATAATGAAAAAATCTAATATATATAATTTTAGAATCATGGGACAGGATGTGAAGGGGCATTATGTTTCAACATGAAAAAGGAGGTAATATTTATGAAAAAGCGTAGTTTTACAAAATTGCTGAGCTGTGTCCTGGCATTCAGCATGGTAGCTACGGCGGCGCCCGTTACGGCAATGACAGCGGAATTACCCGTTGCAGCCGAGACGAAAGAAGCCAGAAACAATGAGTGGACGCAGGATCCCGGCACGGTAAAAGGGACTGGCTCCCTGTGCGAGATGTCAGACGACGGGGTTTTGCATATCAAGTCAGGCACAGGAAATAGACAGGGTACGACTTATGATAGCGCAGATTGTCTGGCTGCATTTTGGGATTCAAGCACGTATGATTTTACGCAGGACGGCTATTTTGAGTTTAAAATAACGCCAAAGTCAGACGCCAGCGACGGACATCGTTTTGGCGTGATTGTGGATTATCGGGATCCCGGTACAGGTCTGGCATTAGGGTTTGACGGCGACGGATGGTATTGGGAGAAATTTTTTGGCACGGAGGCCGACAATGTATGGACGCCTAATGAAGTGGAACGTATTAAACGGCCGGAGATCGATGAAGAGCAGTCTGTCAGGATAGACTGGACGGCGGACGGTAAATTCTCCTTAACGGTTGATGGGGAAACGGCATATCAGGATGTGGTATGGGCTACGGACAGCTATACGCCGGAGCACAGCAGTGAGGGAAAAATTGCTTTGACCTTAGGCCGTAACAGCATTGACGACGAGATCAGGGATATTCAATCCATCAATGACGAGATGCGCGAGCTGGAGGACGGCGTCAACGACGCATGGTATCAGGATGAAGCTACGATTCTTGGCACTGGATCCGTTAACGAGCTGACGGCGGACGGCTGGAGACATTTTAAAGGCGGTTCCGGCAACGGTAATGCGGCAAATAATGCGTCGTCATATCCGGCGGCATTTGTTCATCCAAAAACGTTTGATTTTACAAAGGCAGGGTATTTCGAATTTGATTTAAATCAGGTATCATCAAAAGATGAGTCGCGTTTCGGCGTGTTTTTAGATTATAAAGATCCTGGCAACGGTATGTTTTTGGGTTATGATAAAGGCGGATGGTTCTGGCAGAAATATACCAATGGGGACGGCGACTACTATAGCGGCGGCCGTGTTGCAGCGCCAACAACCAATACTCCGGTACATATCAGGATAGACTGGACGGCGGACGGCAAATTCAGCCTGACGGTAGGCGATACGAAAGCATTTACGGATGAGCCAAGCGGCCTGACCCATTCCGCTGAGGGCAAGATTGCTTTAAAATGCAGTACTTTTAACAGTGAGGCTACAGAAGTAAAACTGCAAAATATCCATTATACCGGTCAGGGTTCCGTAGCCGTACAGACCTGGAACGTAACCGGAAAGGTAGTGGATGCGGCGGGCCATGCTCTGGAAGGCGTTAACATTACGGTTGGCAGCCAGAAAACGACGACCGGTGCGGACGGCGTCTATACAGTGAAGGTAAAAGACGGCGACTATACCGTTACGGCGTCCAAAAACGGTTATCTTGTAAACAGCAAGGACATTACCGTAGAAGGCGGCGATGTATCCGTACCGGATATTACGCTTGCTGAGAAACCTCCGATTGCAACAGAAGAGTTAAAGACAGAGGATATGACCGTATCCGTGGCAAAAGCATTTCCATATATTATCCAATACGATTTGGATGGAAAAGTATTCTATGGACAGACGGCCGAAATCAATACAATTAAAATCAACGGAACTGCCATAGCGGTGGATCCGGATGATATCACAACGACATTTACGGATAAGAAAGCAACTTATGTCATGCATTTGACAGCTACGAATATTGATTGTGAGATTACAGCGGAAATCAGTGTGGACAAGAATACGGCTTCGTTTGATATCACAAATGTTACCAATAATCTGACGGAGCAGGATGACAAAGGCTTTGCGCTGTATCCGGTACAGACGATTGAGATTCCAAATCATAGCCTGATTTCAGTTCGCAGTTCTCAGGACAATGCGCATTTAAAAGGCGCGATTATGTCCAGCAATACGACGACCAGCGGCGACTCGGATTATGATGTAACGCAGGATTTGACGTTAGATCGGGATTTTATCTATGCATTTATTAACAACAGTGAAATGAGCGCCGGTTTGTGGAGCAATTCTGAAAATGAAGGTTCTCATGGACCGGTTTCCGTAAGCGCAGGCGGCGCCAGCAATACGCGTGTGTTGGCGCAGACGCAGAAAGCGGACGACGGTTCGACGTCCCTTGGACTGTCCAGCGCGATGTGGTATTACGACAGAAAGATTACGACAAAAGTCTATACGGACGTTACCAATAATGTATTTGAAAACCGTTCCTATGTAGTGGAACATGAAATTATGCCAAGCGCCAAGGTAGTCATCACAGGCGATGAGAATGGAGACGGCGATATTGACTGGCAGGACGGCGCTGTGGCGTTCCGTTCGATTATGCATAACCCATTCCGCAGCGAAGTGGTGCCGGAGCTGGTAAATTACCGTATTGCTATGAACTTCGGAAGTCAGGCGGCCAATCCGTTTTTGATGAACTTAGACGGCGTGAAGAGGGTATACCTGAATACGGACGGCTTAGGCCAGGGCGTGTTGTTAAAGGGTTACGGCTCTGAGGGTCATGACTCCGGACATCCGGATTATGGCGATATCGGACGGCGTATCGGCGGTGCGGACGATATGAATACGTTGATGACGGAAGGTCGGAAAATGGGAGCTCTGTTTGGCATCCATGTCAATGCAAGTGAGATGTATACGGAAGCAAAAGCATTTAGCGACGAGCTTTCCGGCGGATACAGCGGTCTTGAGCTGGGATGGAACTGGTTGGATCAGGGTATCGGCATCAATTCCTTCTATGACTTGGGAACTGGAAACAGAGAGAAACGTTTTAAAGAATTATTTGATCAGGTAGGAACCAATCTGGAATTTATATATGTGGACGTATGGGGCAATAACGTGGCAAGTTCCCTTACTTATGCTGAGGATTCTTGGGCTTCCAGGATGCTGGCGCGCGAGATTACCGGCCTTGGCTGGCGTCTGGCAACCGAGTGGGGACCGACGCAGGAATACGATTCCACATTGCAGCACTGGGCGGCTGACTTGGCTTATGGCGGCGCAGGCGCGAAAGGTGAGAACAGCGTAGTGATGCGTTTCTTACGCAACCATCAGAAGGATTCCTGGATAGCGGATTATCCGAAATATAACGGCGCGGCGCAGATGCCTCTGTTGGGCGGCTTAAATATGACGGATTTCGAAGGCTGGCAGGGACGTACGGATTTCCGTAACTATATCACGGTGATGTTCCGTCACAATTTGATTACCAAGTATCTGCAGCATTATCAGGTTGTGGACTGGGTAGACGGCACGCCGGCTGCCGGATGGACGCCGGAAATGCAGATTACATTGCGGAATACGCAGGATGCCGACGACGACACCGAAATCGTAGTCAGCAGGGATTCCAATGATATCAGCAATTTGTCCGCATACAGAAGCAGGACGATTAAAGTAAATGACGTAACGGTTTCTACGGGCGCGCCGACAGGCGGCGACGGCAGCAATCCGGGTAATGAAAAATATTTAATCCCATGGAACTGGGATCTGAACGGCGAGGATTTAGACGCGGCCGATCAGAAGATGTACCACTGGAATACGCAGGGCGGAGAAAGCACCTGGACGTTGACCAAGGACTGGAGCGGCCTGTCAAGCGTAGTGGTATACAAGCTGACGGATGAAGGCAAGACGGAAAAGAAAGAAGTTCCGGTTGTAGACAATCAGATTACCTTAACGGCGGAAGCGGAGATTCCTTATGTCGTTTATAAGGGTGAAAAAGCCAACCTGACCGTAGACTGGCAGTCGACCAAATACGTTTATGATACGGGATTTAATGATCCGGATATCAACAGCCACAGGACGATTACCGGAAGCGGGACAGCAGAAATCGTAGATAACCGTTCCGCAAACAATATGCTGAAGCTGGAAGGTGAAGTTGCTGTCAGCACAACGTTGACCAACTTAAAGCCAGGACAGAAATATGCCCTGTATGTAGGCGTAGATAACAGAAGCGACGCCAACGCATATGTCAACGTAACCAATGCAAACGGCAGCAAGACGCTTGGCACGAACTATACAGGCAGATCGTTTGTAGAAAATATCGTATCTTCCGATCAGCACCATACGGGCAGCGGTTCAACGCTTCCGAATGAGCAGGTCAGCTATTTCCAGAATATGTATGTATTCTTTACGGCGGAAGGCACGACGGCGACCTTGACAATGAAACGCGACGCAGGCGAGGGAGCGACTTATTTTGACGATATCCGTGTAGTTGAGACCAAGATGGACGTGATTCGGGAACAGGATGCGGACGGCAATATTACCGCATTGTACAATGATTTTGAAGAAAACGCACAAGGAATTTGGCCATTCGTTATTTCCGGACCAAAGGATGAAAGCGGAACGTATGCTCCACAATCTTATGTAACAGATAACCGCATCCATTTATCGGAGCGTCATGACAAATATACGCAAGCCGGTTTTATGAGTAAAAAAGTGGACGACGTATTAGACGGCAATTGGTCTGTTAAAATTAACGGGTTGACGCAGAATAATTCTATGATTTATCAGACAATTCCGCAGAACTTCCGGTTTGTGCCGGGAGAGAAATACAATGTTACATTTGACTATCAGATGGGCGATGATGCGACTTATGAAATCCGTCTGGGCGACGGCCAGGATATCAATGTAAAGAGCTGGCGTCTGACGTCTGCAGTTGGCAAGACCAAGACATATTCCCTTAGCTTTACTGCCAGCGAAAGCGGCAATAGCTGGATTGGCGTATATTCTACAGGTAAAGCGGCTGATACGCATAACATGACAGGAAAATCCGTAGACTTTTCCGGTTATAAAGATTTTATTTTGGATAATCTGAAAATCGAAAAGGCCAGTATGGAAATTTCACCGACGTTTACCGAGGTGGAAACTGCTAAAAATCCAATTTCATTGACGATCAGTGGAATCAGCGAAGATACGAAAGTGACATGGACGACTTCGGACAAAAACGTTGCACGTGTATCCAACGACGGTAAGGTATATTTTGTGGGATTTGGTTCAGCGATGATTACAGCGACAGCCGTTGTGAATGGGAAAACAGAAACGTTATCCAGTTCGGTATATTATCCGGATCAATATGTTGAACCGGCAACGCTGGAGCAGGCTTGGGCGAATACACAGGAAACCTACAGTGAAAGCAGCGGGGTTGACAATGTCATTGACGGAAGCGCCAATTCAATTTGGCATTCCAATTATAGTACGGGATTTACGGTATCCGAGACGAATCCGGCTATTGTAACGGTTCGCTCGAAAGAGGATATTTCCGAATTTGAACGGATTGCATTCCAGCAGAGGGGAAGCGGAGGTTCGAATGGTATTATCCAGAAATATGAATGTATTGTTGGATCGAGTTTTGACGCAAGCGCCCATACGGTTGGATGAACCACATATACGACAGGTGTTGTATCCGTTTCAGGGGATGACGCTAAGAATGGTCAGATTGTGGAAATGGATCTGCCGGAAGGCACAAAGGGCAACTATTTGCAGATTCGTGTATTGCAGGGTTATGGCGGTTTTGCCGCTATGTCCGAGGTAATCATTGATACGGTTATTTCTTATGACACGCCGGAAGAACGGGCGTTAATGCAGGCCAATAAAGGCTTAGTTGTACAAGATGAATTAGACAATGCCGTAGGTACCGCAGATCAGTTTGGCGAAGGCAAAGACTACTATACGGAGCAAAGCTGGCTGGCATTCCAGGAGGCATATGAAGCTGCAAAAGCAGGTGCGGATGATCCGGATGCAATCGATGCGTTAGTAGAAGCGTTGAATAACTTAAATAAGTTGTTGGCTGTACAGGATCAAGTTCAGGAAACGTTGACCCAGACAGAAAATACACAGACAGGCGGCCAGAAATATTATACAGCGGCAAGCTGGGAGGCGTTCTCCACGGCATATGCGGCTGCACAGGCAGGGTTGCCGGAGTCTCTGGAATCGTCCGAATGGGAAGCTTTGAATCAGGCTCTTGCGAGCGCACAGGAGCTGTTAAATGCCCAGGATGAGCTGAATCAGGCGTTTACGGCGGCAAAACCTGTTTATGATGCAGGCAGCGCAGGCTATACCTCGGAGAGCTGGGCGCTCTTTGAAGAGGCATATCAGGATGCGGAAGCAGCCAGAGCGGCAGATTCAAACCTGACAGACGTATCAGAATGGAAGAGACTGGCAAGCATCTTAAAAGCGACACAGGCTAATCTGGAAAAAGGAGAGGATCCGGGACCAGATCCGCAGTTAGAGGCTGCACGTAATGCATTGAAGAGTGCGTTGGCAGCAGCAAAAGCTATTTATGACGGTGGTCAGAAGAATTATACGAAAGCGACTTGGGATGTATTTAAGGCTGCTTATGAGAGTGCGCAGGCAGGCGTAAATTCGAATGTTCTTACAGAATTACAGAATTTAAAAGACAGTCTGATGGATGCGCAGAGTAAGCTGGCAACAGAAGGCGGTCAACCGGTTCCGGAAGATCCGCAATTGACGGCGGCGCGTACAGGACTGCAAAATGCGCTGACAGCGGCGGACGCTATTTATAACGGCGGCCAGAAGAACTATACGGATGAAAGCTGGAATGCATTTAAGAGCGCATATGAAGCTGCAAAAGCAGGAATCAATTCTGCGAATATTACGGAATTGAACAATTTAGCGGCGGCATTGAGCAACGCACAAAGCGCTTTGGCGGAGAAAGCCGGTCAGACGCCTGTTCCTACGGAAACGTTCAAGAAGGGCCAGACCTTTACGATCAAGAAGATCCGTTATAAAGTGACTAGCGTAGCGAAAAAGACGGTAACGGTTGTAAAAGGCTCCAATCAGAAAACGGTATCCATTCCTGCGACAGTTAGCAAGGGCGGAGTAAAATGGTCCGTTACAGCAATCGATAAGAAAGCCTTTAAGAATTACAAGAAGCTGCAGAATCTGAAGATTGGCAAGAATGTTAAGACAATTGGCAAACAGAGCTTCTATGGATGTAGTAAACTGAAGAAAGTAATCTTTACTCGGACTTCTGCTACTTCCATTAAGTCAAAGGCATTTACCAAGACCAATTCTAAGATGAAAGTACAGCTTCCAAAGAAAATGAGCAAAAAGACAAAGAGTACGATGAAGAGCAGGCTGAAAAAAGCAGGCGTAAGCAAAAAGGCAACGATTAAATAGTTGACAATTAACGCCTGAGGGATACGGAGACAATCGGGTTTTCGTATCCCTCTGGTTTTTGATTTGTCTGGAAAAAGAAGGGGATGTATGGTAGAATGGAAAAGCATGGACAGTTGGCATTAAGCCAATCATGTCCGTGATAAAAATGTATGATATTACAATAAAACAGGGAGGAATGCTCATTGACGCAGGGTAAAAATGCGACTGATGTTTTGCTTACAGAGAGTTTTAAGGAACTGGCGTTGCAGCGCCCGATTGAGAAGATTACAATTAAAGAGATTACGGACAGAGCCGGGGTGATTCGCCCGACGTTTTATAATCATTTTCAGGATAAATATGAGCTTTTGGAACAGATTATTTTAACGGAGCTGTTGGAGCCGATCCGTCCTCTGATTGAAAATCGGATGGTAAACGAGGCGTTGACGCTCTTGTTTACCAATATCGAAAAAGAGCGCGGTTTTTATATGCAGGCAGTTCGTCTCGAGGGGCAGAATTCTTTTGAAGCCATTGCCAGGAATTGCGTCAAAGCCTTGCTGTTGGAGATTTTAGAACAGAATGCAGTAGAAAAGATCAGCAGGTTTAACTGGCTGACCCCGGAACGTACGGCTCTATACTATGCGCATTCGATGTGTTCGATTGTCATTGTATGGATTAAAAGCGGCATGGCCGTTTCCCCAAAGGAGCTGGCGGAAATTTACGACTATATGATGAGGCATTCCATAGAAGATGTGTTTTTTGGATAGCTTAGTTTTTGGTATACAAATTAAAGACAGTGTTTGATCCGATATACAAATTGATAAAATTGTATAAAAATGGAAAACAAACGGAAAAGATTGGATATTTTCAAATCCAATCTTTTTTTATATTTTATATTTATGAAAAAAATAAGAGAAAAGAGATGAGGACGAATATGATTGGCTTTGGTAAAAAAGTGGTAAAGTACCGGATACCGATTTTGATCATCAGTTTTTTGCTTTTGATTCCTGCGGCTTTTGGTTATCTGCGTACGAGAATCAATTATGATATCCTCTCGTATCTGCCGGGGGATATCGAAACGATGCAGGGGCAGGAGATTTTACTGGATGAATTTGGAACGGGAGCGTTTTCTCTGTGCGTAGTGTCCGGCATGGAGGATCGGGAAATTGCCGTTTTGGAGAGAGAGCTAAAAGAAGTGGAGCACGTCAAAGACGTCTTATGGTATGGCAGCATTGCAGATTTATCCGTTCCGATGGAGATTTGGCCGGGGGATATCCGGGACGCCTTAAAGGACGCCAAAACGGGCAGCTCGCTTTTGATTTTAACATTTGATACGTCCATGTCGGCTGACGAGACATTAGACGCAATAGAAGAAATTCGGTCGCTTGCCGGAAGAAATTGCCTGATGAGCGGAATGTCCGCAGTCGTTACGGATATTAAGAAAATATGCAACAGCGAAGCGATCATGTATGTGGTGATTGCCGCGGCGCTTTCGGCTTTGGTTCTGGCGCTTACGATGGACTGTTATTTGATTCCGGGCATTTTTCTGCTGAGTATTGGGATGGCCATTGTATATAATTTGGGAACGAATCAGATATCAGGAGAAATTTCATTTATTACGCAGGCGCTTGCCGCGGTGCTTCAGCTGGCGGTAACGATGGACTATTCTATTTTTTTATGGCACAGCTATGAAGAAAATCAGGAAAAATATCCAGGGGATAAAAAACGCGCTATGGCGCACGCGATTTCCCAGACAGTCAGTTCCGTCGTGGGCAGCTCTATTACGACGATCGCCGGTTTTTTGGCAATGTGCTTTATGACGTTTACGCTTGGCGTGGATCTTGGCATTGTAATGGCAAAAGGCGTGGTCTTTGGCGTAATCGGCTGCGTGACGATTTTACCGTCGATGGTACTGGTTATGGATCGATGGCTGGAAAAGACGAAGCATAAACCGATGATACCGGATCTGGGAAAAACCGGAGCGTTTGTAGCGAAATATTATCCGGTATTTCTGGGGATTTTTCTGGTTGCCATCGGCCCGATGTTTTATGCGCAAAATCATAATCAGGTCTATTATGATCTGGTTGGGACGCTTCCAAAAGAGCTGGACTGCGTACAGGCTGCGGATATGCTGGAAGAATCCTTTGATATGGGGGCTGCGCATATGATTTTGGCAGACAGCCAAATGCCTTCCAAAGACGCTTATCAGATGGAAAAGGAAATCACAGAGGTGCAAGGCGTTAAAATGGCTCTTGGTATGGATTCGGCGGCAGGGCCGCTGATCCCACAGGAAATGCTTCCGGCAGAACTCAAGGAAATGCTGGATAACGGAACCTATCAGATGATATATGTCATGTCGGAATACAAAACCGGCACAGATGAGGTCAACGCCCAATGTGACGCGATTCGGGAGATTGTAAAGCGTTACGACGATTCGGCTATGCTGATTGGAGAAGCCCCCTGTACACAGGATTTAATTACGATTACGGATCGGGATTTTAAAATTGTCAATGCGGCGTCTGTTGCCCTGATTTTCCTAATTATTGCGCTAGTGTTAAAATCCATATCGCTCCCGGTGATTCTGGTTCTGGTGATTGAATTTGCTATTTTTATCAATATGGGAATTCCGCATTATACTCATACCGTCCTGCCGTTTATCGCGTCCATTGTGATTGGGACGATTCAGCTTGGGGCAACCGTGGATTATGCTATTTTGATGACCAATAAATATAAACGCGCCAGGAATCATGGACAAAAAAAGCGGGAAGCCGTGATTACGGCGTTAAACAGCTCCATGCAGTCGATTGTGGTTAGCGCATTCAGCTTTTTTGCGGCGACGTTTGGCGTTGGACTCTATTCCAGCATTGATATGATCAGTTCTTTATGTATGCTGTTGGCAAGGGGAGCGATTGTCAGTTTGTTTGTAGTAGCCTTTGTGCTTCCGGCTATGTTTATGGTATTTGATAAGCTAATCCTGCATACAAGCGCAGGTTTTATATCAGAACAAAATAAAACACACCATCATTTTTCAGGAGGGAATCAACATGAAATTACAAGTCTTACAAACGAAGTTTAAAAAGAAATATATCATCCGCGCTGCGGCGGGCGTCTTAACGATTGCCCTGTTGGGAAGCAGCATGGACGTCTATCATGTTTATGCTAAAAAGAATAACAAATCCACTGTTAAGCAGCAAGAGATGCAAGACAAGAAAGAAGCAGAGATAGCGTTGGCGGATCTGTTGCAGAGCGATGCAAAAGCAGAGGCAAGAGAAATTTTAAAAGATGAAACCGTGTATATTATCGCCGATCCGGTGGGAAAAGCAGAAAAAACGATTGTGAGCGAATGGTTGAAAAATCCGGAAGGAAAAGACGCATTGGAGGACGTATCCGAATTGCAGGATATCCAAAACGTCAAAGGGGACGAAGCGTTTGAAAAAAATGGAAGCAGCCTTTCCTGGCAGGCAAGTGGGAACGATATTTATTATCAGGGGACGACTGAAAAGCAGGCGCCTGTCACGGAGAAAGTCACCTATTATCTGGACGGGGAAGAGATAGAGCCGGACGCGTTGGCCGGAAAAGATGGCAAGGTTACGATTCGGTTTGATTATACCAATCATGAAACAAGAGGAGACGTATGCGTACCGTTTGTCGCAGTATCGGGAATGCTGTTAGACGACAGCTTTCGCAATATCGAGGTGACAAACGGCAAGGTGGTGTCAAATGGGGATAAAAATATCGTCATGGGCGTTGCAATGCCAGGATTGCGGGAGAGTTTACAGGCCGACGGTGATTTTTCGGAGGATGTGTCTATACCGGATTATGTGGAAGTGACGGCAGACGTGGAAAACTTTGCTTTGGATATGACGATGACAGTTGTGACCGGCGGTTCGGAATTTATGCTGGATTCGTCGTTGGATTTATCCGATATGGATCGGCAAATGGATGAGCTGGCCGATGCAATGGAACAGTTAAAAGACGGTTCCGGAGAGCTTTCGGATGGATTGGATACTTTAGATGAGAAGATGGATACGTTTTCCGATGGAGTAAACCATTTGCAAAACGGAATTTTGGCCTATACCAATGGCGCAAAAACGCTTGCAGATGGAATTGGAACGTTAAAAGGGCAGTCTGCCGCATTGATAAGCGGCGTTGCGGATTTGAGCGCCAGCGTTGCGACCTTAAATCATGGGATTCAGACGTTGGATCAATCCTTAAATCAGGCTATGGGCGATAAGGAGCGGACTTCAGCTGCAAAGGCCGCCAAGAGAGCCGCCGAACAGGCCGTTGACGCGCAGTTTGCAGATGATTCCAACCCACAGGGATATACCGCCATGAAAGCGCAGGCAGAAGCGCAGTTTGCAGGATCTTTGACGGCAGACGCCAATCTGGCCCTAGTCAGGCAGCAGGCAGCGGACGCAGTCTCGGCGCAGACGGAACAGATTGCCGGGCAGGCGAAAGCGATAGCCGCCGCACAGGTGCAAAACGACCCGGCAATCCAGGCGCAGCTTGGACAATTAAAGGAGGCGGTAGCCGCGGCAGGACAGATGCAGTACGTACAGTCGGATCCCGGAAAAGCGGCAATTGCAGCAGCGGTAACAGGCATGACACAGCAGCTTGCTGCGGCCGGTTTTTCGGAGGAACAGCTTGCGGCATTGCAGGATATCCTGACGGCTGCGGCTACGACTACGGTGATGACCGGGGACGGAAATGCCCAGGCGGCGGGAGCCGAAGCGGCTAAAGCCGCGATTGCGGGCATCAGCGATGCCATTGCCGGCGGCGCAGGCCAGGCGGCTGCGGCTACGGCAAAAGAGGTTGCGCCGCAGAGCGCGGAAGCTGCGGTCAGGGGCGTGGCGGAACAGGCAAAAGGTTCCATTGGGACGTCGATGGCTGAAAGCGTTAAGACGGCGGCTAAAACCGCGGCGGGTCAGGCAGCGGCCGAGGCCGCGGTAGAAGGCGCGGAGGCTGCGAAAAAGCTGATTGCGCAAAGCATTGAGAAACAGGACGCCAAGTCCGGCCACAGCCTGGTCACAGGTATGGCGGCTTTAAACGAGGGGGTAAGCGGTCTCTATGGCAGGATGCCGCAGCTTACCGATGGGATTGAGCAGCTTTATGCGGGCAGTCAGACCTTAGCGTCCAAAAATGAGGAGCTAAACAGCGGCGCAGCCAAATTGGCAGACGGCAATCATCAACTTACCGACGGCGTTCGCAAGCTTGCCGACGGTTCTATGGAGCTCTCAGACGGCATAGTGGAATTTGACGACAAGGGCATTGAAAAATTGCTCGACGCCTATCATGGCGATATCAAAGATTTTACAAATCGCTTGCAGGCAGTCAAGGACGCCGGTAACACGTATGATTCCTTTGGCGGTAAAGCGGATCATATGGAAGGGAGTGTGAAATTTATCATTAAAACGGAGGGAATCAAAGCAGAAGAAAAGTAAACGATCCTGTATCAAGGGCATCCGACGGTTTGCATTGGATTTTGGAGAGCGCCAAAAGGAAATGCAGTGAGGGTCGGATGCCCTTTTTTATTACCGTAAGTTTTTTACGGCAAAGCTTGTAATACCTTTGGTCCGGCAAAATCTGTGCAGCCGAGATCCGGAGCATGGATGTATCTGGGTTTTAAATACGTGCGTATTGTTTGTCGGAGAATATAATTTTGCTCTGCTTTTAGAAAACAGACTCCATTCCCCAATAGCCTAGATCAGACAAAATATACAAAATAAAGCTGAAATTTTTGTATAGAATGTTGTTGGAATTTCTTTTTATATCATGATATAATAAAAAAAGTGAACAATCCGTGAACATTCTGTGAAGAATGTTGTTGTATTTTCACAATGGATACCGTGAGGGATTCGCTGCTGTTTTCGCATGGGGGCGTCAATGGGAACGGATGAAAGGGTATCGTGGGCAAAATCTTATGAATTTTATCCAGAAAGGAGACAACATTTCATGAAAAGGACGACAAAAAGATTTGCATTGCTGCTGCTGTTGTTTGCAGCCATAGGCGTAATAGGCGCAAAGACGGCAGTTTCGGCGAATGCGGCTACGGTGACCGGCGAGGAATGGACGACGCCGGAAGCGGTACGGGTGAATCAGACAGAAGCGCGGGCGGCGATGATTCCATTTAACGATCTGGAATCGGCGAAAAATAACCCGACGCTGCATTTGGGCAAAAATTCCCCCAACTATATTGATTTGAACGGTACATGGAAATTCTATTGGGTTTCCAAGCCGGCGGATAAGCCGGATATTGCGGGAGTTACCAGCATCCCGGAAAATTACTTTGACATTACGGTGCCTTCGAGCTGGCAGACCAATATGCAGTATGCCGGATGGAAAGGCGACGAGATAGACTGGCCGATTTACAACAACCAGGATTATCCATGGGAGACGTCCGGCAACGGCGTTAACAAACAGGCGAGGGGAGACGGTTCTGCTGCTCCAAAGGCCTATAATCCGGTGGGAACCTATATGAGGACGGTTACGATTGATGAAAACGATATCGGCAGCCGTTTTATTATAACGTTTAACGGCGTGGAAGCCGGATTTTATCTGTATGTCAACGGACAAGCGGTCGGATATGACGAGGACAGCTTTACGACGGCCGAATTTGATATTACGGATTATCTTCATGCAGGAGAAAATTTAATTGCGGCGCAGGTATACCACTATACGACAGGCAGTTACATTGAGAATCAGGATATGATTTATTATGCCGGGATTCATCGCGACGTATATATGACCAAGCAGCCGAAAGTATCGCTCTATGATTATAATGTGGAGACCACCTTTGAAAACCACAATTACAATCAGGCAAATCTGGAATTGAAGGTGGATGTGGCCAATACAACGGACGCGGCTGCGGCGCGGAAAGTGTGCGCATATCTGTACGACGCCGCCGGCAATCCGGTGGCTTCCGTAAACGGATTGGAGCAGAGAGTAAGTCCGGCGGCAGGCGGCAAGGAAACGGCTGTATTTACAGCGTCTGTGGCCAATCCGAAGCTTTGGTCGGCGGAACTGCCAAACCTCTATACGCTGGTTATGGCGTTGTATGACAATGACGGCAATCTGTTGCAGACGGTCGGCAAACGGATCGGATTCCGTGAGTTTTACATAGAGGGCGACGCCGGCCAATCAGAGATGCGCATAAACGGACAGAATATTGAGTTTTACGGCGTATGCAGGGGCGAAGCGGATCCGGCGGGCGGGCATCATATCCCGTATGAAACGATTGTCAAGGATGTGCAGAATGCCAAGCAGCTCAATATCAATGCGATTCGTACCAGTCATTTTCCGCCGGATCCCCATTTAATTGAGCTGGCGGATGAATATGGACTGTATATTATGGACGAGGTCAATGTGGAATCCCATAACGCTCGTGCTATGGGGATACCGGCAGATGCAAAATATGAATCGTCAGGCAGCGGCGACAAAGTGTTTCCGGGCAATGACAGGCGTTACCAGAATGCGATGGTTGACCGCATGACAAGCCTTGTGATGCGTGACAAGAACAATGCGTCTGTATTGATATATTCCCTGGGCAATGAGGCTGGTTCAGATAAGACGGACAGACTGGCCCCCGATCCGCAGGAAGGGAATTTTAACCGTATGATCGATGTGATCAAGGCTCTGGATGGAGAGAAGCTGATCCATTACCAGGGTTGGGTCGCCAATCAGCGCGTGGATATGGAAGGGACGATGTATCCGGCGCACAATAAGTTAAATCCCGGAGCTAAGCCGTTTATTATGATGGAATATCAGCATTCCATGGGCAATACGGGCGGCGATTTTGAAAAATATACGGATGTATTTGAGGCGTCTCCACGTTTCCAGGGCGGTTTTATCTGGGATTATGTCGATCAGTCGGCTTATACGCCGCAAGCCGGAAAGAGCGGACCGGGACTGACCAAAGACGATTTGTTCTTTGGATTTGACCATAGCTGGAAGCAGGGAAGCGACGATTATAATTTCTGCGTCAACGGGTTTATCTTCCCGGATCGTACCTGGTCGCCGCAGGCGTATGAGATCAAATATTATTATCAGGATTTGAAATTTGCGCAGACTGCGGCGCAGGCGGCGGAGAATAAATTTACGGTAAAGAATTTTAACCGCTTTAAAAATGCCAATTACTATGATCTGACCTGGTCTGTTTTAGAAAATGGAAACGTATTGCAGACGGGGACGTTTACGGATGAGGAAGCAGATTTACTCCCGCCGCAGGGCAGCATTGGGGCGGCGTCTGTCAAGGAGCTGACCGTGCCGTTTACTGTGACAAAGCCAAAGGCAGGGGAGGAATATATCCTTCAGATTGATTATAAGCTCAAAGAGGATCTGGTCTATGCCGAGCAAGGCTATGTCCAGGGCAGCGAACAGTTTATTATGGATATCGAGACAGAAGAGAAGCTGGTCGAGCTTGCCACATTGCCGGAGCTTACCACGGCAAACGAAGAGAAAACGGTTACGATTACGGGCGCTACGAAAGACGGTAAAGCCTTTACCGTTGCTTTTGATAAAGAAACGGGTCTGATGAGCGTCTATCAGGTAGACGGCAAGGATTTGATTTCAAAAGCTCCGGTCGGATCCTTTTTCAGGCCGGAACCCGATCAGAACGCGGCAATCAATGGAACCGGGTGGCGCACCGGAGGAGAGGCTTATGATAAATGGTATGGCCAGGGCGAAAATATGAAAGACGTTACGGTTCGGGTAACCTCTGTGATTCCCCAGGCGACCACAATCCATATCAATGCAAAATTGCAGAATGACAGTATATATGCTACGGAATATACGGTTTACGGCAACGGAGCCGTTATGGTAAAAGCGAAATTGACTCCGTCGGAATCCGCGCCTTCTCAGTTGGGCGAGTTTGGTATGTGGATGCAGGTTCCGGGCGAATATGAAAATATGACCTGGTACGGCAGAGGGCCAAGCGAAACCTACTGGAACCGGAAAGCCGGAAATATGGCGGGAATCTGGAACGGCAGCGTTACGGATCAGTTTGTGCCGTATGTCAGAATTCAGGAAAACGGCAATAAGACGGATGTGCGCTGGCTGGCCTTACAAAATCAGGAAGGCGACGGCTTATTGGCCAGCATGGTTTATGGAGACGGGTATACGGGCGATATGCTGGAAGCGGTTGCATTGCACTATACGCCGGGCGAGCTTTCCACACATCAGTCCGGTAACTGGTATCCATATCAGGCCAAGGCGACGCAAGACGTAAACTTACGCCTGCTTTTGCATCAAAAAGGCGTGGGGAATGTAACATGGGCTACGGAGCCTGTCAGCGCGGTGATCAATAAGACAGATTCCAAATTGCTGGAATACGCTTATATGCTGATGCCGCTGTCAAAAGATGAGGATCCGATGGAGAAATCCAAAGTGGTGATGGGAGAGCTCCCGGAAATCCCGTCCATTACGTCGATCCAGTTTGACGATAAGGTTTTGACGGATTTTGATCCGACTCAGATGGAATATACGGTCGTGCTGCCGTCCGGTTACACGGGTATCCCGGAAGTGTCTGCGACAGGGCCGTCCACACTTGAGATTCAATGTAAACAGGCGGAGGCAATCCCCGGCACGGCGACTGTGACAGCCGCATATACCTCTCCTGATACGGGGATGGTAACGGAAGTGGAATATAAAGTGATCTTTGATCCTGGAACCAGTGAAATCGAACGTCCGTTGAGCAATCTTGTAACAGTTCCGTCTATGGCAGAATTAGTGCCGACGATTCATCCGGGCGGCAGACTGTTATTTGCATATTCCGGATATCACGGAATTTATCAGAATATGTCAGAAAAAGGCGGCTTGATCACTACGGGTCCGGGTGCGGCACAGACAACCTATGAAACCGGTTTTGCCGGAAATGCGGAGCAGATTTTGGACATTGATATTTCTTCACTGGATGCCAAGACATTTTCAGGCGTAGGCGGCATTGACTGGGCTTTAAAACCGAATAATGGCACCTCTTCGATTATATTTGAGGTATGGGCGCATAAAGACGTCAGTGTCTTAACAGAGGATTATTATAAAAATCCGGAAAATATCAACAATGATAAAAATGGCAATGGCTCTGCGGACTGGACGGCGTCCGGTTGGACGAAAATTGCAGCGTCCGCATTGATTACCGGAAATGCAAAAGAACCCAAACATATTTTTGACGGGATACCGATGACGTATGAGGATGGGGAAACGGTAAAGTCCTATGAAGCCATCCGTCTTGTGATGAATGCGAACGGCAGCAACGGCCACGATCAGGGCGTATGGGGAGATCCCAGGATAAAATGCGTCACAGAAGAATGGCCTGGCAGCGGTTTTGAAGATCAAAAAGAAGATACTATAGAAATAAAAGTAAACGGCGTCCCTTTGGAAAATTTTGATCCGTCTGTTAAAGAATATGATGTGAAATTGAGCTACGGCATGGGACTGCCGACAGTAACGGCGTTTGTACGCGACCAGGGCGGGGTTGTACCGGTAAAAATTTCAGAAATTACACAGACGCCGGGCGATGTTACCCTGTCTTATGACAATGGGACGCCGACCGAATATACGATTCATTTTACAAAAGATGCGGCAATCGAAGGAGAGACAGTATACTTATCGGATGCAATTGAGATTCCGGAGATGACGGGACCGGCTTTTGCCAGGAACGGAAATCTGCTGTATGCATATTCCGGCGCTGGAGCTATTTATCAGGATAGGAGCGAGGGGAACGGAACCGATACGTCGTTAAAGCTTAGCGATGGTGAAACGACAACCGCTTATGATCATGGTTTTGCCGGAAAAGCGCAGCAAATAATCGATATTGATATTTCCAGCCAGAAAGCAGGAATTTTCCGTGCCAAAGCAGGTATTGACGCGGTTATGAAGCCTGTCGGAAACACGCAGGGCGAACAGGCGCCCACCGTTCAGTTTGAGGTATGGGGGCATAAACATATTGGCCGTTTGGATTACGGCAATTTGGAACTGACTCCGGACGGAAACGGTCAGGAAAGCTTTGAGAAAGATGGCTGGGTGAAGCTGGCCGTATCTCCGATTATGTCCAATGGGGATTACGATGGAGAGTTAACGGTACAAAACGGCGCCTATACGTTCCATGTCAACCTGACGTATCTGGATGGATTGGAAAGCAAGAGCTATGAGGCGATTCGCCTGGTGATGAATCCGATTGACGGCAGCAATGTAAACGATCAGGGCGTTTGGGCGGACGCCAGGGTGGATTTCATAGAGGAAAAGACGCCGCTTATGGCGATGCCAAAGCTGGATGATACGAAAATAGAAGCAGATGAAAACGGCGTTGGCCTTCCGATTTTGCTGTCCGGAATTGATACAAGCGTGGATTGCAAATTTGATATTATTTTTGCAGCATACGATCAAGACGGGCGTATGGTCGGCTATACCAAAGAGAATTTCAACGCCAAAGACACCGGAGCCAATATTGATGAGACGATACGCGTCAATTATGATGTGGCAGCCGCGCAAGACGCAAAACTATCCTTTATGATATGGATGGATGATGAAACGGCGGCGCCTGTATTCGGCGCGTTTACCGGAACCCAGGAAGGCGGTTTTACAGCCGAAAACTTAGCTTATGTCAATGCGATAGCGCAAAATCCAAAAGCTTCTTTGACGGTAGAGGAACAGAAGGATACCGTGACGGTAACAGGCAGTGGTTTTGAACCAAACAGTACGCTGACGCTTTATGCGGTTTACGAACCATATGACGCGAAGGGCCCTGCTTCTGCCGGCGAGCCAGATTGCGTGGCGCAGGCTATTTGCGACGCTGCCGGTACATTCCGCTATACGTTCCTGTCCAATTATGATTTGGAGGGCAATTCAAAAGTGGAAGTGACGATTGGCGGCCAGGGATTGTCGTCAACGGTAAAAGCAGTAAACGAAGATGCAGGGGCACAGTCTAAGATTGCCGTAACGAATGTTGCCGGAGAGGCGCAGGTAGAAGCGCGGGAGATCGATCTGTCAACGGTAAACGGATTATTTACGTTGGATCCCAATGCAGGCGCGCCGCGTTATAGCATTGTAGCGGGTGGCACTGGCGTCGCATCGTTGGGCGAGGACAATCAAACGCTGACCGTTGCCAAATCCGGAACGATTCGGATTGCTATGGTGACAGCGCCAACCGCAACGCACGCATCCGGGGCGAGGGTGATCGCCACCTTAACCGTTGCGATTCCAAAAGCGGATTTGACGGCGTTAAATGCAGCCATTGCGCTGGCGGAGTCGAAAGAGGAAGCGGCTTATACGCCGGAAAGCTGGGCGGCTTTACAAACGGCTTTGGCAGCGGCAATAAAATTGGCCGCTCAGGAAGATATTATGCAGGAGCAGGCGGATCAGGCAGCCGCAGATCTCAATGCTGCGATCAAGGCATTGGCGCCTTCCGGCCCGCCAAAGTGGAAACCTTTCTATTATCTGACAGCGCAGGTGGACGAAGCCGCTGGCGTGTATGGAACAGATATGCCAGAGTCAGAGGAATATGGCTTGCTTTATCTGGATATCGCCAAATCCAGCTCGGCATGGGGAGGCTTCCATGTCAATGAATATGACGGCGGAGCCCAGACAATGGGGCCGGAAGCGAAAATCAGTATGAAGGTAGACGGGGAACAAAAGGTATTTGACCAGGGCTTAAGCGGCAATGCGAAGGCAACGATGGTCTTTGATCTAAGCGGCGTCAAAGCAGGTCGTTTTGAAGGCTATGTGGGAATCGATTATGTAAAAGTGAATAAGACGGGAAAAGACGGCGTCAGGTATTATTTCTACAAAGACAGCTTCAACCAAGATAATTTACAGGAAAATCTGCTTGCGGACAGCGGAGTAATCAAACAGCCGGATAATGCGGTATTTATGACGGTGGATTTGACAGATGTACAGAAATTGATTATCTATGCCGACGACAACGGTTCGCAGAACGACGACTGTATCGATATCGCAGACGCCAAAATTTATGTCAAAGCGGAGAAAGCCGATTTAGACGACGCCATTGCCCTTGCAGAGTCCAAGGAGGAAGCTGCCTATACGCCGGAGAGCTGGGCGGATCTACAGTCTGCTCTGGCAGCGGCAAGGGAAGCGGCGGAAAAAGAATATGCGACGCAGGATGAAGTGAATCAGGCGGCGGCGGCATTGCAGGAAGCGATCGAGGCTTTGGTAGAGAAAGGTCCGGCGCAGGAAAAAGCATTCTATTATCTGACTGCAAAAGTAGACGAAGCCGCTGGCGTATATGGAACGGATATGCCAGAGTCAGAGGAATATGGCTTGCTTTATCTGGATATCGCCAAATCCAGCTCGGCATGGGGAGGCTTCCATGTCAATGAATATGACGGCGGAGCCCAGACAATGGGGCCGGAAGCGAAAATCAGTATGAAGGTAGACGGGGAACAAAAGGTATTTGACCAGGGCTTAAGCGGCAATGCGAAGGCAACGATGGTCTTTGATCTAAGCGGCGTCAAAGCAGGTCGTTTTGAAGGCTATGTGGGAATCGATTATGTAAAAGTGAATAAGACGGGAAAAGACGGCGTCAGGTATTATTTCTACAAAGACAGCTTCAACCAAGATAATTTACAGGAAAATCTGCTTGCGGACAGCGGAGTAATCAAACAGCCGGATAATGCGGTATTTATGACGGTGGATTTGACAGATGTACAGAAATTGATTATCTATGCCGACGACAACGGTTCGCAGAACGACGACTGTATCGATATCGCAGACGCCAGGGTCTATACGTATGTAGAACCGACGCTGGAGGAGCTGTTGAAAAAAATAAAGGATGCCGAGGATGCAGCCAAAAAAGCGCAGGAAACAGCCAATGCATTACAGGAGCTGGCCGGACAGGCGAAGGACGACGCAAAAACAGCTCAGGATGCTGCGGATGCGGCCGATAGAAAGGCGCAAGAGGCAAAAGATGATCTGGTGAAAGCGCAAAAAGCGGCGCAGGATGCTCACGATGCAGCCGACAAGGCGCAGCGCGAGTTGGACGCTTTAAAAGGCACGGATGGAGAGATTGCGCAGGCCGCCACAAAAGCGCAGGAAGCGAAAGATGCGGCTGATACTGCCTCAAACCAGGCGCTAACCGCTCAGACTGCAGCTGATAAGGCGATGGAAAAGGCTCTGGAAGCCGCCGGAACAGCGCAGACCGCTTTAGAGAAAGCAAACGAGATAAAAAATGAGGCGGCGCAGGCGGTTATCGGTGCAGATGCGGCTAAACAGGGAGCTGAGCGTGCACGGGACGCAGCGGAAGAATTTAAACAAGACGCGGAGAAGGCGGCAAGGCAGGTCGCGCAAGCTTATCAGGACGTACTGGACGCTCAGAGAAACGTCAATGGGGCTCTGGAAGCCGCCGTCAAGGCCAAAGACGAATCCGAGTCCGCCAGAAAAGCGGCGCTTTTATATGCCGGCGACGCGGAGAAGTATAAAAATGACGCGCAATTGGCTGCAAACGGCGCACAGGAAGCCTTCCGTCAGGCAGACGACGCCTTAAAGCAAACTGTGGCGGCCAAAGAGGAAGCTATAGCAGCGCAAAAACGCGCCGAAGCCGCCAGGGACGAGGCGATCGCAGCAGCCAAGAAAGCGGAAGAAGAAGGCATAAAGAAGAAAGCGGAAGCAGAGCAGCTAATGAAGGATATGAAGAGCTTGGCCAAACGGACAAGGTTTAAAGTAAAGAAGTCCGCTATATGGTCTTTAAAGAGCGTTAAAAAATCGCAGGTGAAGCTGATCTTTAAGAAAATTCCGATAGCAGACGGATATGAAATCCAGTATGCTTCGAATTCTAAGCTGAAAAACGCAAAGATTATGCGGGTAAAGAAAGCGAGAGCAGTTACCTATGACGAGAAAGACGGATTGACAGTCAACATCAAAAAATTGGGGAGCAAAAAGAAATATTATTTCCGTATGCGCGCCTACAGAGTTGTGGACGGCAAGAAAGTCTATACGGCGTTCAGTAAAAAGAAATCGATCAAAGTGAAATAACAGTACAAAAAACGCTGTCGCGGTTGCGGCAGCGTTTTTTTGGCGGTTTTGACGACTAAGCAGCCGTGTATTGTTCGACAAGCTTTAAAAAGACGTCGCGGTTTTCTTGGATCCAATCCTCATAGGACATGGCTG